>NZ_JBHVDD010000056.1:0-64111 GCF_042802995.1 Streptomyces sp. NPDC057438 | reverse complement strand
GTCCTCCAGCGTCACATCGAACAGATCCAGCTGGAGCAGCGGCGTGACGGTGACGTTCCTGGTCCGGGTGGACCAGCCCGACTCCACCTTCTGGTACCACAGGGGAATCGCAGGCATGTCCTGGAGGATCAGCTGCTCCGCCCGCTGGTAGAGCGCCCAGCCCTCCTGCTCGGTCGGGGCCGCGTCGGCCTCGGCCAGCAGCGCGTCCACCTCCGGGTTGGAGTAGCCGGAGCCGTTGACCGCCGCGCCCGTACGGAAGATCGGGTTGAGGAAGTTCTCGATGGACGGGTAGTCCGCCACCCAGCCGGAGCGGAAGACGGTGGTGATCTTCCGCTCGTTGATCAGCTTGCGGAACTCGCCGAACGTCGGGACCGGCGCGTAGCGCGCCTCGACGCCGAGGGCCGCGGTGATCGTTTCGCAGGCCGCGTCGATCCACACCTGGTTGGCCGAGTCGTCGTTGGAGGTCAGTTCGATGGGGCCCTGGAAGCCGGAGGCATCGAACAGCGCCCGCGCCTTCTCCGGCTGGTAGGTGCACAGCTCGCCGCCCGCCCCGCCGCCGTACCCGGGCACGATCGGCGGCACCAGTCCGTCCGGCAGCATCTTGTCACCGTCGAACGCCTTGTCGATCACGTACTGCCGGTCGATGGCCATGGAGAGCGCCTGACGCAGCCGGGGGTCGCCGAAACGCTCGTCGTGCATCGGGAACGAGATCGACTGCACACCCATGTACGGCTTGGAGACACAGCGTCCGGCCAGTTCCTGCTTGTACCTGCCGCCGTCGAGCGCGTCCGCCGGGACGAAGTCGAGGTAGTCGAGCTTGTTCGCCACCACGTCCGCGTAGGCGTCCTCCAGCATGCGGTAGAACCGGAACTCCACGCCGTCCACGCGCGGGGTGCGGACTCCGGCGTAGGCGTCGTAGCGCATCAGCAGGATGTGCTCGCCGGGGACGCGCGAGTCGTAGCGGAACGGCCCGTTGCCGACCGGGTGGGTCTCGAACGCCGCACGGTCGGCGAAGAACGCCTCCGGCAGCGGGAAGAACGCGGTGTAGCCCAGCTGGGTCACGAACGCGGAGAACGGTGCCGACAGGGTCACCTCGAAGGTGTGGTCGTCGATCACCTTCAGGCCCGACAGCTCGTCCGTCGATCCGCTCTGGGTCGCCTCGTAGCCCTGGATGTGGGAAAGGTACTCGGCGCCCTGGAGTCCGTTCGGGCCGTAGGCGGTGTAGTTCCAGGCGTCGACGAAGCTCGCGGCGGTCACCGGGGTCCCGTCGTGGAACGTCCATCCCCGGTGCAGGGTGATCCGGTAGACCCGGGAGTCGGCCGACTCCATCGACTTCGCCACCGCCGGACGGGGTTCGGCCGTGTCCGGGTCGTACTCGACGAGGCCGGTGAACAGGGCGTTCACGATCTTCACGCTGTCGCGTTCGGTCGCGTCGCCCGGCACCAGCGGGTTCTCCGGTTCGGTGCCGTTCCAGCTGATGATCTTCATACGGGTGCGTCTCCTCAGGTCCTCGGGTGTGTGGTCGGGGGCGGTGATCAGCCGGCCGCGTACGCCGGGCGTGCGCCTTGGGCACCGGCGCGGACGCCGTGCAGCCACTCGACCCGGTCGCGCAGGTCCCGCGCGGACAGCGCGGCCAGCTCGGCGTCGCGCCGCCGGGCCGCCTCTCCGCTCGCGTGGAAGATCCGGCTGCCCATCGCACGGGCGGCGAGCTGGGCGGCGGCGGTGCGGTCGAGCCGTTCGTCGGCGAACTCCTCGAACCGCCGCTCGAAGGCCGCCTCCTCGGTGCCGATCAGGTCACCGAGGACCACGGCGTCCTCCAGGGTCTGGCAGGCGCCCTGCGCCGCGTACTGCAGCATGGGGTGGGCCGCGTCGCCGACGAGGACCACACGGCCGTCGGTCCACCGCCGGACCGGGTCGCGGTCGCAGAGCACCCATGAGCGCCAGCCCTCGCCGAGGCCGAGCAGTCTGCGGGGGGTCTCGCTGAGCCGGGGGAAGGCGGCGAGCACCCGTTCACGCGGGACCGGGGTGCCCGTGACCTCCTCCGTCGCCCCGTCGTCACGGGTGGCGGCCAGGTTCAGGAACCTGCCGTTGCCGATGGGGTAGTGGACGAAGTGCCGGTCGGGCCCGGCCCACAGGGTCACCGTGTTCCAGCGCAGTTCCTCGGGCACCGCCTCCATCGGGATGACGGAGCGGTAGATGGTGTGCCCGGACACCCGGGGGCGGCCGTCGCCGACCAGCTGGCCGCGCACGGCGGAGCGGATGCCGTCGGCGCCGATCAGCGCGGCGCCGCGGACCCGCTCGCCGGAGGCCAGCTCCACGGTCACGCCCGAGTCGTCCTGTGTGTAGCGCAGCACCCGGGCGCGGGTGCGCAGCCGGACGGCGGACGAGGCCCGGCAGGCCTGCAGCAGCGGTGCGTACAGGTCGACGCGCCGGACCACCGCGTACGGGTTGCCGAAGCGCCGGCGGTACGCGTCGTCGAGCGGCAGGCCGGCGATCCGCGCTCCCGTGGTCCCGTCCATGAGGCTGAGCTCGTCGATGTGGACGGCCCGGGCCCGGACGGAGTCCCCGACACCGAGCCGGTCGAGGGCGTGGAACGCGTTGGGTGCCAGCTGGATGCCGGCGCCGAGCTCGGCGAAGTCACTGCGGCCCTCCAGCACCAGCACACGGTGACCCTGCCGGGCGACGCTCATCGCGGTCGCCAGCCCGCCTATGCCGCCTCCTGCGACGAGTATCTGCGCCATCTCGCTTCCCGGCTTCCTGGTCGTGGATCGTTCGGTCGTGCTCGGGCCGCCGGCGGAACGGTTTCGGCAGTGGGGGAGCAGTGGGGGAAAGGCCGCGCCGCGGGGCTCCGCAGCGCCTGCCGTATTTCCGCTTCCGATTTCTGCTTCCTGCCGCGATCGCCGACGCCGGCCCGTAACGGGCGCGGATATGCGATGAATTCACCGGAACGCATCGGAACTCGCCCGAACCCACCGGAATTCCCGCGCTCGTGACGGCGTCGGATCAGAGCGCCTTGAGGCCGATGTTGAGGGCCGTGGCGATCTCGACCGCGCGGCGGGCCTGGAAATCGATCGCATCCAGCTTCTCCTCGCCGGGAGGGGTGGTGTCGTGCGAGACGTGGCTGGTGCCGTACGGATTGCCGTTGGCGGCGGAGAACTGGATCGGGTCCGCGTATCCGGGGGCGACGATGATCGCGCCCCAGTGGTAGAAGGTGTTGTTCAGCGCCAGCAGGGTGCTCTCCTGGCCGCCGTGGCTGGTGGAGGTCGACGTGAACGAGGAGACCACCTTGTTCACCAGCCTGCCCTGGTTCCAGAGGTCACCGGTGCTGTCGATGAACTGCTTCAGCTGGGCGGCCGGCAGGCCGAAGCGGGTGGGCGTACCGAACAGCAGGACGTCCGCCCACTCCAGGTCCTCCAGCGTCGCCGTGGCGATGCCGCCGGTGGCGGCGACATGGTCGGCCCATTCCGGGCTCGCGGCGACCACGGACTCCGAGGCGGTCTCGGCGACCCTGCGCAGGCGCACCTCGGCGCCGGCCTTCTCGGCCGACACGGCGGCCGCCTCGGCCATCTTGTGCACATGACCGGTGGACGAGTAGTAGATGACGGCGACGTTGGTCACGATCAGAACTCCAATTCGCAGGGACTGCCGGACGGGGCGAACCGATGAGCGGGCCGCGCAGAAATGACTCTTCCTGGACCACGGGCGTCACGGCGAACGGTCGGCCACGATTTCGTCACCTTGCGGACGGCCGGAAGAACGCGGGCCGTTCGCGGGAGAGACGCCGGATCGAGAAGAGAACAGGAAGGGATCAGGAAGAGAGGGCAGGAAGGGATCAGGAAGAGGCGGTGAGGGATCGAGAAGGGAGGGGGAGCGATTCGATTCACCGCCGGTCTATGTCAAGTCGGCGCGCCACCCCGCGGATCCGGCTCCTAAACTGTCCCGATATCCGAAGTCCACTCTCCGACGCGGAAGGAGCGTCCACGATCCATGTACACGGACCGGACACCCATGGACCGGACACCTTCCGGGAACGGCGAGGGCAACCGCGTGGCGGTCCTCGGGTCGCCGACGGGCCACTCCCTGTCGCCCACGCTGCATCGGGCCGCCTACGCGGCCATGGGACTTCGCCGGGACTGCGAGGCGGTCGAGTGCGACGAAGCCGCCCTGCCCGCGCTGTTCGACTCGCTCGGCGGCGAGTGGGCCGGGCTCTGCCTGACCACCCCGCTGAAGCGGGCCGTGCTGCCGCTGGTCGACGAGGTGTCGGATCTGGCCCTGGACGTGGGCGGCGCGGACACGGTGGTCCTGCGACAGGGCCGGAGTTTCGGTGACCACTGCGGCGTGCACGGCATGGTCGCCGCGCTGCGGCAGGCCGGCCTCGACGCGCCGGGATCCGCCGTGGTGCTGGGCGGCGGAGCCGCGGCGTGCGCCGCGCTGGCCGCCCTGCGGGAGGTAGGTGTCCGGGAGCCGGTGGTCGTGGTCAGGGAGCCCGGAGGTGCCAGGGAGGCCGAGGCGGCGGCGGGTCGGCTGGGTGTCTCGGTCGACCTGCACCGCTTCGACGAGCTGGACCGGCTGCTCCCGGGCGTCGGCGTCGTGGTCTCCACCCTGCCCGCCGGCGCGGCCGACGCCCTCGCCCCGAGGGTCGCCCGCTCCGGCGCCGCCGTCCTCGACGCGGCGTGTTCGGCCTGGCCGACCCGGCTGACCAAGGCGGCGGGTTTCGTCGGTGGCATCGTCATCGAGGGCGTGTCCCCGCTGCTGTACCGGGCCGAGCGGCAGATCGAGCTGCTGACCGGCCGGAGCGGAGTGCCGGTCGCGGCGATGCGCGCCGCGGCCCACGCCGAACTGGTCCGGCGAGCGGGCCTGGAGGCCGAGCCCGCCGTCTCAGGCGGACAGCCCCTGTGAGACGCCGAGGTGTTGCCGGCGTGCCGAGGAGAGCACCAGGATCGCGTGCGCCACGGAGCAGAGCGTCACATGGCGGTGCCAGCCGGCGTACGAGCGCCCCTCGAAGTCCCGCATGCCCACCCGGGTGCTGACCTCCGCGAAGTCCTTGCTCGCCCGCCGGGTCAGCCGCCCCAGGCGCAGCAGCGCGGCCGGCGGCACGTCCACCAGGTTCGACAGCCAGAGCTCGGGTGAGCCTCCCTTCTGCATCGGCCAGCCGGCGACGAGCGTCAGCGCCTGATCGGGCGGTGCGGGCAGGCCCGGCCCGCCTCCGGTCGGCACGGTCACCCTGGTTCCGCTCACCAGGACCGACCGTGTGATCGAGTACTCCGGGTCGACCCAGCAGACCGGCTTGGACAGCTTCTTCCCCCGTTCCACCAACTGCCGTGCCTGGAACAGCTGTTTGCCCGCATGGGGCTGACCGGGGTCGAAACCGAGCACCCGGGTCGCCTCGTCGACGCGCATGACGAAGGGGATTCCCCGGCGGGCTATCTCCCCCAGCAGGGCGGGGGCGTCCAGGGTGCGGGCGTCCAGGACCACAGGTCGGCGCCTCAATCCCCAGGCCGAGTCGGCGAGTTCGGCCGCCGTGTGCACCGCGCCCTCCTCCACGCTCATGGCGGTGGCGTCGTCCGGGATCCGGGCCCGGCGCCGTCGCTCCGCGTTCTCCAGCCACTCGGCCGGCAGGTTGAGGCCCCAGTTGACGGGCACGCTCAACTGCTCGTTGGCCAGCGAGACGCCGTAGGCCTGCTGGCTGTTGACGACCCGGCCGAGGTCGAACCGGAAGGACTCCTCGACCCCGACCGAGTGCGCCCCCGCCTTGGGGATGGCCATGGACCCGATCACCCAGGCCTGCGGCAGCAGGACCCGGTCCAGATGGCGGGCGAGAGCCTGTCGTACGGGTGCCCAGGCCCAGGAGGAGTCGCTGATGAAGTGGTGCAGGCTCTGTTCCGCCGCACCGTGGTCGGTCACGGCGGCCAGGGCGCGCATGGACTTGCGTCCCGGCACGGACAGCAGGCCGGAGACGTACCACTCGCCCCGGGTGCGCTGGTCGCGTCGCTTCAGCGAGGCCAGCATCCGCCGGCAGAAGTCGGTGACGAAGTCGTCCGCGACGTCTCCCCAGGTCTGCGCCCGGTCATCGCTCTCCACGGCTTCCATGGCCCCTCCTTCTGCTGGTCGTCGAGACCGACCATACAATACCGGACGGTTGGTTTTCTATACTTCGTCAAGTCGCGTTGCTCGCTGAGCGGTGTCGACCTGAGGCGATAATATACCGCACGGTTGGTTTATTGTGGGGGTGTTCACCGGCTGCACTCTGGCGCGGGCCCGAGGGAGATCGCCGTGACGAGGGAGAAGCCATGCCACGCCAAGAGCGAGCCGAACGCACTCGCGAGCAGATCGTCCGGGCCGCGGCCGTCTGCTTCGACACGAGGGGCTTCGGGGCGACGAGTCTGAGTGACATCGTGGAGGCGGCCAGGGTCTCCAAAGGGGCCCTGTACTTCCATTTCACCTCGAAGGAGAAGCTGGCCCAGGCCGTCGCGGCGCAGGCGAGCGCGGACTGGCGGATCATCCTCCGTGCGGCCAGGGCGCCCGGCGGGCCCGTGCTGCAGGTGCTGATCGACACGACCCACGGTCTGGCCCACCGGATCAGGCACGACGTCGTGTTCCGGGCGGGTCTGCGGCTGTCCGACGAGCGCCGACCGGGCGGCAGCGGCCACCCCGGCGCCTACCCCAGCTGGCGGCGGGCCGTGGCGCTCCTGCTCGCGCGGGCCGGCCGCCGGGGGGAGCTGCTGCCCGGTCTGGACCCGGCTCAGGCCGCCCGGATGCTCACCGCGGCCACCGCCGGCGTCGAGATGCTGTCCCGTCACGACCGCAGCTGGCTGGCCACGGCGACCGTCACCCATGTCTGGGAGTCCCTGCTGCCCGCCCTCGCGTCCCCGGACCGGATCGGCCGACTGCGCCCCTCCGGCCGCGCCACCCTCCCGGCCCCGCGCGGCGCCGGACTGCGGGACCGTGGGCGCCCGGGGGAGCGGGCGGGTTCGCCGGGGCGGGCGGGTGTGGGGTGACGGGCCGCGGGGCGTTTCGCCGGCGCCCGAGGGCACGGGCCGCGGGGCGTCGTCGCCTGAGGGCACGGGCGGCGGGGCGCCGGCGGGGGAGGGGCGTGGGCCGGGGCCGTCGACCGGCGTTGGCTGAGGTGGGGCGGTCGAGATCCTCTTGCCGCCGGTCAGGGCGGTGTAGGGCGGGCGTCCTTGCGCTTCACGCGTCCTCGCCCGAGTACGCGGCGCCGACCCGGCGTTCGGGGCCGGCGGTCGGGGTGGGTGCGGTGACGGGCGGGCGTCCGTACGTCCACGCGTCCTCGCCCACCCGGGTGCGCGGTGCCGACTCGACGCTCGGGGCCCGCCGGTCGAGGTGGGTGCTGCGGGTGGCCCCGCGAGTCGAGGTGCAACCGGGCGGGCGCGGCTCCGCGTGCCGCCCGGTCGGCCGGCCCGGGGCCGGCCGGCCGAGGTGCCGGAGTGCCTTCGTGCCGTTCTTGTGCGGCCGCCGCGAGGGTGATGCGCCCGCGCGCGGGGTGGGCCTACGGGGCTGATTTTCCTCGCGCTGTTCCCCGGGCGCTGTCCTCGTACGCCGTCGCGTGGATCGGCGGCGGGCGTCCTGAGGCCTCGGGGAGGGCCGAGCGCCCGCGCCGTCGATCGGCGCGGGTCGGAGTGGCCGTGGGGCCCGTCGGCGGAGGTGGGCCGGGTGTGTCCGCGCCGTCCGTCGCGGCGTCCGACGCGTGGGGTGCGGCCGGCGTGCGCCACCGGTTCGCGGTCGGCCGAGCGCCCGCGCACGCTGATCGGCACGGGTCGAGCCCTCTACGCGCCCGTGGCGCGCGGGCGGCTGACGGTCCCGTGCCGCCCGGAGTCGGGCCGAGTGTTGGGCGGGGGCCGCCGGTACGAGTGAGTCCGGGGCCCGTCCGCCGCTCGCAGCGGCCGAGGGCCCCCTGGTCACTGCTGGGCGAGCGCCGCCTCCTGCAGGCGGGCGCCGCGGTCGGGGGCCGTGTCGAGGCGGGCGAGCGCGGCCGGGATGGCGACCGACGGCAGGATGTGCTTCCACATCGCCGACACCCGCTTCTCCAGATCCAGCAGAGCCGAGCTGATCTGCGAGAACGCCTGGATCCCGGTGAAGGATCCGACGATCAGCTCCGCCGTCTCGTGGCAGTCGACGTGCGGCAGCACCTCGCCGCCGCGCCTGGCCTGTTCCAGCAGGTCCTCGCACACCTTGGCCCAGGACAGGAAGGGGCTGTCCGCCCTGAAGTCGATGGACCCCCGTTCCAACGCCAGACGGCTCCCGGCGCGCAGCATCGCGTCGTTCGGCAGCGCGTGCGCGACCGCCATGGTCAGGTCGATCACTTCCTGCAGCTTGGACGTCTGGGGTGACACGTGCAGGTGGAGCGTCTGCTCCTCCAGCACGCCGCGCGCCAGGTCCTCCTTGGACGGGAAGTGGAAGTACAGGGCGCCCTTGGTCACCGACACCCTGGACAGGATCTCCTTGATCGAGGCCGCGTCGTAGCCCATCTCGTCGAAGACCAACGCCGCGCCCTGCAGGATCAGCCGCCTCGTCTCCACTGCCCGCGCCTGCTGTGCCATGCGGTTTCTCCTGTACTCGAGGTTTTGCCACCGCCGACCGGAGACGGTGCTCGGAACGGCCGGTACGACAACTTATCAAGTCAGTGCCCTCAGACGCTGGAAAAAAACCGGCTGACCTGTATTGTGATGGAGCCGACAGGGGTTCGAATCTCCTTTTGGGGGGGACATGTCCGTAACAATGCTCGAGAACGACGTGGAACTGGAAGCCCCGCTTCCGCTGCTCGACCGGCTCTACGGCTCCGATTCCAGCTCCGAGGTCTTCATCCCGGCCCAGAGGCGGCAGTCGCGCTTCACCACCACGGTGCCCAAGGAGTACGTGCACCGCGCCGCCGTGGCCGAGGTCCTGCTGACCGGGTGGCAGCGCCTCGACGACTCCCGCTTCGTGGCCTCCGCGCAGTGGCCGCGCGCACACAGCTACTTCACGTCCTCGTGCGGGGAGCACTACGACCCGACGCTGGTCGCGGAGACCATCCGTCAGGTCGGCACCCTGCTCTCGCACGCCGAGTTCGGTGTTCCGCTCGACAGCCACTTCATCCTGAACGGTCTCGAATACACCTGTGAGCCCGAGCAGTTGCGGATACTCGGGACGCCGGCCGAGCTGTCGCTGTCCATCACCACGAAGAACGTGCGGCGCAGGGGCGGACAGGTGGCCGGGGTGGACTTCCACGTCGACATCATGCGCGACGGCCGGCCGGTGGGCTCGGGCGTGGCGAGGGCCAGCATGCTCCGGCCGCAGGTCTACCGCCGGATCCGCGGCGAGCGGCTGACGCATGCCTCCCGGGTGGAGACGCCGCTGGCCGAACCGGTCGAGCCCGCGCTGGTCGACCGCCGGTACGCCCCGGACGTGGTGCTCGCCCCGGGGGAGTCCGCGGGCCGGTGGGTGCTGCGGGCCGACCAGCGGCACCCCATCCTCTTCGAGCACCCCAACGACCACATACCCGGCATGGTGCTGCTGGAGGCCGCCCGGCAGGTCACACGGGTTCTCGCCCCCGGCAGCAGGGTGATCTCCACCGAGAGCGCGTTCGAGCGGTACGTGGAGTTCGACGCGCCCTGCCTGATCGAGGCGGAGGAGTGCGAGTCGGCCGATCCGGCGGTCAGGGTCGTCTCCGTGCGGGCCGAACAGGACGGCCGTACGGCGTTCACCAGCACCATCGTCCTGGCGGCGCCCACCGCGTAGGCGAGCCTCGGGGGAGGGGGCTCGCCGGCCGCCACGGCGGAAGCGGCGGACACCGGTCGCGGCCGACGCGACACACGCGATGCACACGACGGACGTGTGGAGCGCTACGGACACGACCGAGGCGTGAAGCGCGACGCGGTACGACGAACGGGGTTCCGCGTGATGCGGAACCCCGTTCGTCGTCCGGTCAGAGGATCGTGAACCCGCCGTCCACCGGCAGGACCACCCCGGTGGCGAACGAGGCGCGGTCGCTGCACAACCAGGCGGCCGCCTCGGCTATCTCCTCGGGCTCCGCCGTCCGCGACTGCGGGGTCAGCTGGTGGAGTATCGGCTCCACGGCGGGGTTCTCCCGGAACCAGTCGGTCACCATCTCGCTGCGCGTCGTCCCCGGAGCCACCGCGTTGACCCGGATGCCCTGGTCGGCGTACTCGGCCGCCGCCGCCCGGGTCAGGCCGACGACCGCGTGCTTGGACGTGACGTAGGGCGCCGCGACCGGCGTCGCCACCAGGCCGCCCACGCTGCTGGTGTTGACGATGGAGCCACCGCCCGTCTCCAGCATCGCGGCGATCTCGTGGCGCAGGCAGTTCCAGACGCCGCGTACGTTCGTGTCCATGATCCGGTCGTACGTCTCGTCGTCGATCAGATGGAGCGGGGTCTGCCCCACTCCGTATCCGGCGTTGTTGAAGGCCACGTCCAGTCGTCCGAAGTGCTCGACGGCCGCCCGTACCGCCTCGGCGACCTCGCTGCCGTGTGCCACGTCGGCGACCGCGTACCGGGCCTTGTGTCCGTCGGCCTGCAACGTGTCGACCAGTTCGGCCAGTTGTCTCTCTCGTCGGGCGACGAGCAGCACGTCGGCGCCTTCGCGTGCGAAGACCCTTGCGGCGGCCGCTCCGATCCCGCTGCTCGCTCCCGTGATGAGGGCGACCTTGTCGGCGAGGAGTCCACTCCCTGAGGATGTCATGCCCACTTCATAGCGCAGCCGGGCCGTCACAGAACGGAATCACGCCTCTCAATTGGCCGATGGCGCAAGATACTTCGACTTGTCGGTCTCGCATCGGCGTCGCGCTCATCGGTCTCGCCCCGCCGGCCCCGCCCATGGTTCCGTTCCCCGTCACCGCCAGCAGGTCCCGGCCGCCGCCTCTGAGTCCAGGGTGCGCAGCAGCTCCTCCCCGATCCCGGCCGGCGACCGCACCAGATGCCGTACCCCCGCCTCGCGCATCGCCTCCCGCTGGAAACCGTGCGCGAAGTCGCTGGGGCAGCCGATGAAGGGCACTCCGAGCCCGCGGGCCGTCTCGGCGACCCGCGCCACGTCGTCGATGACGAGCACCTGGTCGGGCCGCAGCGCGAACGTCTCCGTGACGAGCTCGCGGATCCCGGGACGGTAGGCGTCGGTGCACACGTACCCGGGGTCGTCGAACAGGCCGGCGTGCTCGCCGAGGGCGCTGTCGAAGTGGGAGCGGTCGAGGCCGCCGTAACAGACCGTCCGCAGACCCGACGCGCGCAGCAGCCCGACCAGGGCGGGCGCTCCGTCGAGGATCCGCACGCCGTGGCGTTCCACGTACTCGGCCCTTTCGCGGAAGTACACCTCCAGGACCTTCTCCGGGGACCAGGCGACCCCCGCCGCCTGCGCGATCACTCGTGCGGCGTCGGCCTGTCGCTGGGAGAAGATGCGCCGTTCCAGGTCCGCCGTGTAGACACCGCCCCGGCTGACGATGAAGTGGTGGATCACCGGACTGAACGTGTCGTTCAGCATCACCCCGTCGATGTTCACCGCAGCCGCGCGCAGATGTCGGAGCCGTCCGCCCGTCATGCCCTTCCCCCTCCTGTCGGCGGGGTCATCCTAGTGAGCGGGGACGCAAAGATCCCGTCGTTCCGTGCCCGGGCCGGTGCGGACCCGGTCCGCGGGCGGGCGCCGTTCCTCCAGGAGCGGGACGAGCAGATCGGCCATGAGACCCGGGCCGTTCTGGCTGAGCACCGACTCGGGGTGGAACTGCACCGAACGGAAGCCCGGCCCGCGCAGGGCGTGGACCTGTCCGTTCTCCGGGTCCCGGCACACCTCGACGGCGTCCGCCACTTCCGGGGCGACGATCAGATCGGTGTCCGCGCGGGCGGCGAAGGTGTTGTAGAAGCCGACCAGTTCGGGCCTCCCGAACAGATCGATCTTTCTCTGCACCCCTTGGTCGGGGTGTTCCTTGCGGACCAGGTCGAGGCCGAGCAAGCTGCTCAGCACCTGGTGGCTCAGACACACCGACAGAAAGGGCCGCCCCTCGTCCAGCAGCCGCCGCGTGAGCGTGCGCAGCCGGGCGATCTTCGGGTGCCGCGACCGTCTCGGGTCCCCGGGCCCCGGCCCGAGCACGACGAGGTCGTAGGCGTCGAGGTCGTACGGTTCCAGGTCGTAGCGGCGGACGGTCACGACCGGTCCCAGCGCACGCAGTTGGTGGTCCCACATCGCGGTGAAGGTGTCCTCCGCGTCCACCACCAGCACCCTGCGGCCGACGAGCCCGGGCACCGGACGGGCGCCGGGCGCGGTGTCGCCCAGCCAGAAGGAGGAGAGGGCGCTGTTGCGCTGCCGCAGGGCGGCGAGCACATCGGGATGCCGGGCGAAGGACGCCGACCCCGGCCCCGGCCCCGGCCTCGACCCGGGCTCCGAGGGCGGCACGGTCCGCTCGGGCTCGGGCTCGGGCTCGGGCTCGGGAGCGTGGCCGAGGGCGGAGAGGAGTCCGGCCGCCTTGGCCCTGGTCTCGGCCGCCTCCGCCATCGGATCGGAGTCGCGGACCACGGTGGCGCCCACCCCGAGGGTCAGCCGGCCCGTGGCGTCGATGACGGCCGTCCGGATCAGGATGGAGGAGTCCAGGGTGCGCCCGCCCTCGGCGTCGCGGCCGATGAGCGCCAGCACCCCGCTGTAGTAGCCACGGCCGTGCGGCTCGAACCGGCGGACGACCTTGGCCGCGCTCTCCAGCGGACTGCCGGTCACCGTCGGCGCGAACAGGGTCTCCCGCAGGACGTCGCGGACGTCGGCCCGCGTCCGGCCCTCGACGACGTACTCCGTGTGCGCCAGACCTGCCATCTCGACCAGCCGCGGACCGTGCGCCCGGACCCCGGAGTCGCTGATCCGGGCCATCATCTTCAGTTCCTCGTCGACGACCATCGAGAGCTCGTCGGCCTCCTTGGCGTCGGCGAGGAACGACAGCATCCCGGTCAGCGTGGGGCCCTGTGCCGGGTACCGGTAGGTGCCGCTGATCGGGTTCATGACCGCGATGCCGTCCGACAGGCTCAGATGCCGCTCCGGGGTCGCGCCGACGAACGTCCGGCCGCCCGCGTGGACGACGAAGGTCCAGTACGCCCCCTTCTCCCGCTCCAGCAGACGGCGGAAGACCGCCAGCGCCAGGAGCGGGGAGTACGCGGAGATGTCCGCGACGAACGTCCTCCTGACCACGAAGTTGGCGCCCTCGCCGCTGCCGATCTCCTCCTCGACCACCCGGCGGACCAGGTCCGCGTACGCCGCGTCGTCGAGGTCGAAGTCACCGCCGGCCAAGTCGGTCCGGGTGTCCGGCAGCCGCGTCAGCGCCTCGGCGACGGGCATCGACGTCTGCGTACGGACCCGCAACGTGATCACCGGGGCTCCGTCGTCCACCGCCTCGAACCCGCGCTCGGAGAGCTGACGGTAGGGGATCACGACCAGCACCTCGTGCTCGGCGCTCCCGGTGCCCGCGGCTCGTGGGGCGTCCCGGCCGACGGCGTCGCCCCGCAGCGGGATGTCGGCCAGGCACGCCACCTCCGCCGAGTCGCCGATCAGGACCTCGATCCGGTCGGCCGGCCCGGTCCTCGGCCGGTGGAGCAACGCGAACTCCGGGTGCGGAGCTGCCAGGACCGGCCCGAGCGGCGACGCGTCGTACGCGGCGCCCGGCTCACGCGACTCACACGGCCCGCTCGGTTCACCCAGCTCACCGGGCCCGGCCGGTGCACGCCACCCGCTCGGCCCGCTCGGTTCACGCGTCCCGCTCGGTCCCTTCGGTGCGTCACGTTCCGTGCGCGTCATGGCGCTCCCTCCCGGCGGGGGCGGCCGCCGGTCTCCGCAGGGGAGAGCCGGTCGAGGACGGCCGCGGTCGTCAGCGTCATCGCGCACCGCTCGGCCGCGTAGCGCAGGGCGAACCGGTGGTGCTCGGGGGTGAAGTCGGCGACGGCGTCGGCGACGAGGAACGTCTGGATGTCGGAGGCGAAGGCGTCCGCGCTGGTCATGAGGATTCCGACGTGGGCGTACACACCGCACACGAGGAGCTGGTCGCGCTCCCGCTCCCGCATCGAGGCGAGGAGCCGGGTGCGATGGAAGGCGCTGTAACGCCATTTGGTCAGCACCAGGTCGCCCGCGTCGGGCCGGATCGCGTCGACCACCTCGCGGTGCTCCTGGGCGACCGTCATCCCGGGGCCCCAGAAGTCCCGCAACAGACCGCGCTGTTCCTCCGTCATCCCGCCGGGCTGGGTGGTGTAGGCGACCGGGACGCCGAGCGCCGCGCACCGCTCCCGCAGGGCGGTGACGTTGCGGACCAGTTCCGTCACGGGGGAGCGGCCCGCGGGAAAGGGCTCGACGAAGTACTTCTGCATGTCGTGGATCAGCAGGACCGCCCGCCGTGGATCCACCGTCCACCGGGCGGTGTTCTGCGGCAGCTCGTCCTCGGTCGGCATCGGGTAGGCCGCGATGGCCGGGATTCCCATACGAGATGTCTCCTCTCCGGGGCCGGTGCGGCCCCGCAGGCGCGGGGACGCGGTGCGGGACTCGCACCGTGCCCCGCGCCCCCGGGGCTGGTGATGGATCTCCGTGACGCCGCGAGGCCGCCCTCCGGGCGTCGACGGGAGGTGACGACACGGCCTAGTGACCCAGCGCCGCGCCGCCGTCGACGGTCAGGTCCTGCATCGTGATGTGCGCGGCCCGGTCGGAGAGCAGGAACACCACCGCGTCGGCGATGTGCTGCGGGCGCGCGATGCGCCCCAGCGGGATGCCGACGCGGAAGGCGGACGGAACGCCGTCGATCGACGCCCGTTCGGCGTCCGCGTCCCAGAGGGCGGTCAGCATCGGGGTGTCGGTGGAACCGGGGGCCACCACGTTGCAGCGGATGCCGAAGCGCGACACCTCCAGCCCCAGACACTTGGTGAACATGGTCGACGCCGCCTTGGACGCCACGTACGCGGCCATGTCCGTCCGGGGTGTGCCGGCCGCGTTGGACGCCACCGTCACGATGGCTCCCCGCCGCCGTTCGATCATGCGCTTGACCACGGCGCGCGAGACGTGGAAGACGCCCGCGGTGTTCACCGCGAAGGTGGCCGCCCAGTCCTCGTCGGTGAGGGCCCACGCCCGGCCCGCACGCAACACCCCGGCACCGTTGACGAGGTGGTCCAGCGGGCCGAGACGCCGCTCCACCAGTTCGACGGCGGACTCGACGGCGGCACCGTCCGTCACGTCGGCGGGGAACGCCTCCGCCCGCCCGCCCGACTTCCGTATCCGCGTGGCCAGTTCCTCCAGCCGGTCCGCTCTCCGGTCGAGCATCGCGACCACGGCTCCACGCGCGGCGAGGGTACGCACCACGGCCTCGCCCATGCCTCCGGCGGCACCGGTGACCAGGGCGACGCTGTGCGCTATTCCATCGACGTTGTCTGTTCCATCGAGATGGTCTGTTGCACCGACATCCATGACGAGTCCAAAGATCGACGACGATCGGCCGGGGCCGGCCAGGGGTTTCGCTGTGAGGTCAGAACGCGGCGCGTCATCGCAGAAGGGACCGGCCCTGCCAGGCGGCGGCGACCTCCAGTGCCTGCACCGGATTCAGCCGCGGATCGCACAGACTCGTGTACCGCTCCCCGAGGGAGTCCATGAGGCGCGCGTCGTCGACGCATTCGACGACGTCGTCGGGAGTGGTCTCCAGATGCAGACCGCCCGCGACCGCGCCGGCCTCGTCGATCGCCTTCTGGAACTCCCGCACCTCACGGACGACGCTCCCCACGAGCCTGGTCTTCAGGCCGCCCGTGCCGCTGACCGTGTTGCCGTGCATCGGGTCCGACAGCCACACCACCGGGTGCCCGGCGTCGCGCACGGCCGCGGCCATGGCGGGGAGCCGCTCGGCGACCGCGTCCGCGCCCATCCTGGCGATCAGCGTGAGGCGGCCCGGCTCGCGGTCGGGGTCCAGCCGTTCGCACAGGGCCAGGAGATCGTCGGCCCGCATGTCCGGGCCGACCTTGGAGGCCACCGGGTTGGCCACGGACGCCAGCAACGCGACATGGGCACCGTCCAGTTGGTTGGTGCGGTAGCCGATCCAGGGCCAGTGGGTCGAGGCGAGATAGCGCCGGCCCGTCTCGTCGGTGCGGATCAGCGGCGCCTCGTAGTCGAGCAGCAGGGCCTCGTGGCTGGTCCACACCGGGGTGACGAAGGCCGGGGGCTGCACCGCGATCCGGGACCGCAGCGCCTCCATGGCCCGGCTCGCCGCGTCGTAGCCCGAGCGCAGCCGGCGCGGGTCCGGGCGCCGGGACCGCGCGTCCGGCTCCGGGCCGTTGACCATGTGGCCCCGGTAGACGGGCAGTTCGACGCCGTCCACCAGCTCGGTCGGGCGGGAGCGCGGCTTGGCGAACTGGCCCGCCATCCGGCCGACCCTGAGCGTGGGCAGCAGGGTGTTCATGGACATCACCCCGGCCAGGGCCTCCAGCAGCGCCACCTTGCGGGTGACGTGGCCGGGCTCGCACTCGGCCGGGTCCTCGGCGCAGTCCCCCGCCTGGACCACCTGGAACCGTCCGGCCACCACCTGGGCCAGCAGACCGCGCAGTTCGGCCACCTCCCCGGCGGTGACGAGCCCCGGCCGGTCGGCGAGGTCGAACGTGACGGTGGCCAGGAGGTCGAGATTCTCCCACTCCGGCTGCTGCCGTGCGGGGAGGGCCCGCCACAGCTCTCCCGGGTCCTCCAACAGGGCCGGCCCGGCTGACACCGGTCGGGTCGCGATCGCGTCGCTGGTCACCAAGAACCTCCGTGGTCGTGAATCGTTCACCGAAACTGAGAGGGCATGTCCGAAACGCCGCACCGCTCCCCGAGCCGCGCGGACGGACGACCTTCGCCGAGCGTGCCGTCGTGGCACGGGCGGTCGACCGCGCGGCGGCCGACTGCGCCGGGATCCGGGGGACTTCGCCGTACGCCGGAATGCGAAGCCGTGCGAAAACCGGCTCCTCGAATACTCCGCGACCGCGCACCGGCCCGATCCCCTTCTCGGGAAGTGCCGGGCGGACTCCGTCAAGTCCGTACCTTTGGCGCGCGGCGAGGTCCAGGGCGGTGTCCTGCGGGGGTGCCGCGGTCCGGGGTGGTTCCTGCCGAGGGTGCCGACATCCGTCTGCCGGAGCTGCCGACGTCCGGGGCCGCGTGCCGCGCGCCACGGGCCGCGTGGGTGCGCGCCACGGGCAGGGTGGGCTCGCGCCCCGGAGAGCTGTGGCGGTTGAACGGCGCCGGCCCACCGCGGACTTGATTGCTTTCCCCGTTCAAAGCTCCCGGTCAATCCGGGGCGCTGGTGGACTCGGTGGTACGCGGCCGCCGATCACCCCAGCCGGGACCGGACCGAACACACCGTCGGTACGGTCCGACGCGGCCGCGCGAGACGTACGGGGCCCGGCCGACCGGGCGGCTCCGGCAGACCACCAGAAAGGGCACCGTGAACAGCGAACTGCTTGTCTCCGACGTGAGCCACTTCCGGGTCGACTACGCGATCAACCCCTACATGGACACGGCCGTCCAGCCCGACATCGAGGCAGCCCATGTCGAGCACCAGGCCATCGTGGCCGCCCACCTCGCGGCGGGCCGCAAGGTGGAGTACGTGGCGTCCGCACCGAACTGCCCGGACATGGTGTTCACCGCCAACGCCGCCGTCCTCCGCGGAGACCGGGCCGTCCTCGGCAACCCGCCGCCCGAACGCAAGGGCGAACTGCCATACTTCGAGGAATGGCTGGTCGACCGCGGGTTCGAGGTCGTCGAGGCGCCGTACGCGTTCAGCGGTCAGGGCGACGCGCTGGCGTACGGGGACCTGCTGCTCACGGCGTACGGCCAGCGCACCGACGAGCGGATGCTCCGGGTGCTGGCCCGCGAACTGGACTACGAGGTGGTACCGCTGCGTACGGTGAGCTGCCACTGGTACGACCTCGACCTGGCCGTCGGTGTCATCGCCCCCGGCCTGCTGGCGTACTGCCCGGACGCCCTCGACGCACCCAGCCTGCGGACCCTGCGCGGGCTCGGGGCCGACCTGGTGGAGGTGTCCGTCGAGGAGGCCGCGCGGTTCGCGCTGAACCTCGTCAGCGACGGGACCACCGTGACCATGACGCGGGGCGCGCCGCTGCTCGCCGCCGCGCTGCGCGACCGGGGCCTGCAAGTGGTCGAACTCGACACGACCGAACTGGCCAAGGGCGGCGGCGGGGTCCGCTGCACCGCCCTCACGCTCGACAACCCGCCGGCGCGGCGGAGTTCATGACGCCGGGGCCGTGCGCACCCGGGGCCCGGTCCGCGCGGCCGTCCACAGCCACGAGTCCGTCACCCCGCCCCGCTCGCGCGCGGGGCGGGCCGATCACCCACCGACGGGGGAGCAGGCAGGTATGAACAGGGGATCCGTGCGGGTGCGCCGGGCACTCGGCGCGCTGACGGCGGTGCTCGCGGCCGTGCTGATCGTGCTGGGCGGGGCCGGAACCGCGGCCGCCCACGCGGAGCTCGACTCCACCGACCCGACGCCGGACTCGGTCGTACCCCGGCAGCCGTCCGCGGTCACGCTCACCTTCAGCGAGGGGGTGACGCTGCCGGCCGACTCGCTCCGGGTCCTCGATCCAGCGGGCGAACGGGTCGACACCGGTACTCCCGGACACGCCGGCGGCCGGAACGAGACGGCCCGGGTGGCCCTGCGCGACGGCCTCGCCGACGGCACCTACACGGTGGCCTGGCAGGTCATCTTCGCGGACTCGCACCCTGGCGGCGGCGCGTTCACGTTCTCCGTCGGGAAGCCGTCCGCCAGCTCTGTCTCCGTCGACGAACTCCGAGGCACCCGGACCGACGGTCTGATCTCCTTCCTGTACGGCACCGGGCGGGCGGTCGCGTACGCCGCGTTCGCGCTGCTGGCGGGCGCGGTGGCGTTCGTCCTGATCTGCTGGCCGGCGGGCGCGGCGGTCCGGCGCGTGCAGAGGCTGCTGGCGGCCGGCTGGATCGGTCTGCTGGGCTCCACCGTGGTGCTGATGATGCTGCGCGGCCCGTACGAACAGGGCAGCGGTGTCACGCCGTCGGGGGATCCCGCTACGGCGGAGGCCCATGTCCCCGTGGACGAGCGGATCTACGTGGCCCTGGCGATCCGCCTGCTGCTGCTCGCCGCGTGCGGTGTGTATCTGGTGCTGCTGGTAGGGCAGTCGGGGCAGTCGGGGAACTCCGACGACGGGGTGAAGGGCCGCTCCTGGTCCCGCGGCCGCCTCGGCGCGGCCGGAGGGGCGCTGGCGGTCGGGCTGTCGGCGACCTGGGTCATGACGAACCACGCCTCCGAGGGCGTCCAGGTCTGGCTGGCCCTGCCGGTGACCGCGCTGCACCTGCTGGCGATGGCGGCGTGGCTGGGCGGCCTGGTGACGCTGGCGGTCGGGCTCCGCCACGGGCTCACGCCCGCCGCGGTGGAGCGCTTCTCCCTGGTGGCCGCCGGCTCGGTGACGGTCCTCGTCCTGACGGGGTTGTACCAGTCCTGGCGCGGTCTGGGCTCCTGGGCGGCGCTGTTCGACAGCGAGTACGGACGGCTGCTGCTGATCAAGATCGGGTGCGTGGCCCTGATGCTCGGGGCGGCGTGGTTCTCCCGCTCCCGCCTCGCTCGCCTGCGCTCCGGGACGCCGACCGCGCCCTCCGCCGCCCCGTCCGCGCCCTCCGCCGCCCCGTCCGCGCCCTCCGCCGACCCGACGGCGGGCCCGGCACCGTCGGGGGCCGAGGACGGGTCCGTGCGGGTGGGCCTGCGCCGGTCCGCGCCGATGGAGCCGAGCCGGTCCGCGCGGGTGGGCCTGCGCCGTTCCGTCCTCGCGGAGTCGGTCATGGCCGTGGCGGTCCTCGCGGTGACCACGATGCTCACCGCCACCCCGCCGGCCCGGACGGCGGGCGCCGACGGCTTTGCCCCGCGCGGCCCGGCCGCGCCGGCCGCGAACGCCGCGCCGGGCCGCCCCCTCACCCTGACGATCCCGTACGACACCGGCGGCCGGACCGCGAACGCCCGGGGCACGGCGACGGTGCGGCTGGTCCCGGCGGCGACCGGCGGCCGCACCGTGACGCTGCGGTTGGCCGGGGCGGACGGGCGGCCGGCGGACGTACCCGAGACCGGTCTGGCCTTCACACTGCCGGCCGAGGACCTCGGACCGCTGCGGGTGACGCTCCGGGCGGACGGCGACGGGCGTTGGAAGGGCGCGGTCCGGCTCCCGCTGGCGGGCGCGTGGACGGTGACGCTGACCGTACGCTCGTCCGACATCGACCAGACGACCGAGAAGCGCCGGCTCACCATCGGGCGCTGAACACCCCGCCGGCCGACGGCGATCGCGCTGCCGGCCCATGGTAAGCGCGGACCTGACAAGGTGTCCGCGCTCCGCTTTCCGGGCCGTCGGGCATCCACCACGCTGGGCGAATGATTCGTCACAAGTTCATGTGGCCGTGGATGATCGCGGCCATCGGATTCGTCGCGCTGGTCGCGGCGGCTGGGTTCCGGGCGACCCCCGGTGCCCTGGTGGAGCCGCTGCATCGTGAGTTCGGATGGTCCAACGGGACCATCGGTTTCGCCATGTCCGTCAACCTCGCCCTCTACGGCGTCACCGCGCCGTTCGCCGCCGCGCTGATGGAACGCTTCGGCGTGCGCAAGGTGACCGCGGGCGCCATGTCGCTGATCGCCCTGGGCAGCGGCCTGACCGTCTTCATGACCGCGTCCTGGCAACTGGTCATGCTCTGGGGCGTGATGGTCGGCCTGGGCGCCGGCGCCATCTCCCTGGGCTTCGTCGCCACGATCGGCACCCGTTGGTTCGTCAAGCAGCAGGGCCTGGTCACCGGCCTGCTCTCGGCGGGCGGTGCCACCGGCTCCCTGGTGTTCCTGCCGCTGGTGGCCAAGCTCTCCGAGGCGCCGGGCGGCTGGCGGACCGCGGCCATCGTGGTGGCCGTCGTCGCCTTCGCCACGGTGCCGCTCGTGCTGTTCTTCTTCCGTGAGCACCCCGCCGACGTCGGGATCCCGCCGTACGGCGCCGACGAGATCGTCCCCCCGCCGCCGGCCGTCAACAACGCGGCACGGCTCGCCATCGACGGTCTCAAGAGCGCCGCCCGCACCAAGGCGTTCTGGTTCCTCGCCATGGCGTTCGCCATCTGCGGCGCCACCAGCAACGGGCTGGTCAACACCCACTTCATCCCCGCCGCCCACGACCACGGCATGCCGACGGTCACCGCCGCGGGGCTGCTCGCCCTGATCGGGATCTTCGACCTCATCGGCACGGTCCTGTCCGGCTGGCTCAGCGACCGCTACGACTCACGGATCCTGCTGCTCGCCTACTACGCGCTGCGCGGGGTGTCGCTGCTGATCCTGCCGCAGCTGTTCAGCGAAGAGGTCACCGGCTTCATGCTGGTGTTCGTCATCTTCTACGGACTCGACTTCATCGCCACCGTGCCGCCGACCGTCGCCCTGTGCCGGGAGTACTTCGGCATGTCCGCGCCGATCGTGTTCGGCTGGATCTTCGCCGCCCACCAGCTCGGTGCCGCCTTCGCCGCCACCGCGGCCGGCCTCACCCGCGACGGCTTCGGCAGCTACGCGCCCGCGTGGTACGTCGCCGGTGCCCTCAGCATCGCCGCGGCGATCATGTCCGTGACGATGAAGCGTCCGGCGCCCGAGACGACGCTGCTGCGGGAGCCCGCGGCCGTGTGACGTCCGCGATCCGTCCCGCCGCACACGCCCGTCCCCCTTCCGACCGGCATCCTCCGTCCAACGCCCTCCGTCGAACGCGCTCCGACCCGTCCCCTCCGCCCCGTCTCTCTGCGGCCCGTCCCTCCCACCCGTCCACGCGAACCGTCCCTTCCGATCCGGAGGTGGCGCCCCGCCGTGCTCCACGGAGGCGCCACCTCGGTTGCGTGGACCGGTCCCGGGATGCCGTCGCGGGGCCCCGGCCGCAGCCCCCGGTCGCGCATCGCGACCTGACGGAGTCCCCCGGAATCCGTCGACCGTTATTCCCTTTTCGGGAAGCATGTTGAGTAGATCCTCTTTTGTGAAAGGTGCCGTCATGGCGAACAACCAGCAGGTCAAGGCCGTCCTCCTCCGCGAGCTGCACGAGAAGGGCGTCCTGGTGCTGCCGAACGCCTGGGACGCCGGCAGTGCGGCGCTCATCGCCCAGGGCGGCGCCAAGGCCATCGCCACCACCAGCGGTGGCGTGTCCTGGTCGGCGGGAAGGCCCGACCAGCAGGCCCTCACCCGCGACGAGATGACGACCCTCGTGCGCCGCATCGTCGACGCCGTGGACGTCCCCGTGACCGCCGACATCGAGGGCGGGTACGGACCGACGCCCGAGGACGTCGCCGAGACCGTCACGGCCATGGTCGGGGCGGGCGTCGTCGGCGTGAACCTCGAGGACTCCAAGCCCGACGGCGAGCTGTTCACGGCGGAGGAGCAGGCGGCCAGGATCCGCGCCGCGCGGCAGGCCGCGGAACGCGCCGGGCTGCCCGAGCTGGTGATCAACCTGCGCACCGACGTCTTCCTCTTCGGGATCGGTGCACCCGAGGGCCGCCAGGCCGACGTGCTGGCCCGTGCCACGGCCTGTGCCGAGGCCGGTGCGGACGTCCTGTTCGTGCCGGGGCTGCTCGACCTCGCCGTGATCGCCGAGCTGGTGAAGGGCCAGCCGCTGCCGGTCAACGTGATGGCCGGCCCGGGCGCGCCCACGGTGTCCGAGTTCGAGGCGGTCGGCGTCCGCCGGGTCAGCGTCGGCACCGCCATCGCCCAGGCCGCCTACACGGTGGCCCACCGGGCCGCCGCCGAGATGGTCGGCGAGGGCACGTACGACGTGTTGGCCGACGCGCTCGACTTCGGCGCGGTGAACAGCAGCTTCAGTCGCTGAGCGGCGCGGGACACACCTCGCGGCCCGTCCGACGTACCCGCGCACGGGGGCGCGGGTCGGTCGGTGACACCGCACTGGTCCGCCCCTCGTGCTTTCCAGAGGTATACGAGCCCATCCAGTACGTATACGAGAGATCTAGGGGATGGAAATGGGGAGACCGGAGAAACCGGTGGACGCCTCGGGGGGAGCGGTCGCGGACTTCGCCGGCCGCCTGCGCAGACTGAGGACCGAGGCCGGCAGCCCGACGTACCGGGACATGGCCAAGGCCGCCATGTACTCGGCCTCGGTCCTGTCCAGCGCGGCGAACGGGCACCGGCTGCCCACGCTGCAGGTCGCCCTGGCCTACGTGGCCGCCTGCGGAGGTGACCGGGAGGAGTGGCGCCGGCGCTGGCTGGCGGCGGCCGGCAGCGGGGTGCCGGTGACACCGCCGCGCCCCGCCCCACAGTCCCGGGAACCGGAGTCGGTGGCGACACCCCCGGAGCCGCGGGACGCCGTGCCGGCGCTGCCGAAGCCGTTCCAACTGCCGCCCCGCCCGCAGGGATTGGTGGGCCGCGCCGAGGAACTGGCCCGGCTCGCCGCCGCCCCCGCCGGCCCGGTGGTCATCAACGGCCCGATCGGCGTGGGCAAGAGCGAACTGGCCCTGCACCACGCGCACGACCTCGCCCCCGACATGGTGGACGGCCAGCTCTACGCGGTCGTCGGACCGGTGCCCCAGGGAGGGTACGACGTGTCCTCCCTGCTCGGTGCGTTCCTCACCGCCCTCGGGGTGCCCGCCGAGCGCATACCGACGACGGTCGACCAGCGGGCCGGGCTCTACCGCTCGCTGCTCGTGCAGCGCAGGGTGCTCGTGCTGCTGGAGGACGTGTACTGCGAGCGGCAGGTCCGCCCGCTGCTGGTCGACTCCCCGACCAGCACCACCCTCGTGGTGAGCCGCTCCTCGCTGCTCGGCCTGCGTGACGTCCAGCGGGTCCGGCTGGAGCCGCTGCCGCGGGCCGACTCCGTCGCCCTGATCGCCCGGGGACTGCCGGAGCGCGCCCAGGCCGACCCCGCGAGCGCCGACCGGCTGGCCGGACTCTGCGGCGACCTGCCGCTGGCGCTGGACATCGCCACCCGCAAGCTGCTCGCCCGCCCCGAGCTGTCGTTGCGCGCGGCCGTGGGCCGGCTCGACCGCCCGGAGGCGCTGCTGGACTGGCTCAGCGTCGGTGACCTCTCCATGCGCGAGATCCTCAACTCGGCGCACGTCCAGCTCGGCGACCCGGCCTCCGATCTGCTCGACCGGCTCGCGCACCTCCCCGAGCCGGAGCTGCGGGGCGACGAATCAATCCTCGCCGGAGCCGATCAATTGATCGACGAGTTGGTCGAGGCGGGCATGCTCCGGACCACCGAACGGTTCGGCGCGTACCGGCTCGACCCGCTCGCGCGGGCCTTCGTCGCCGACCGCGATCCCGCCCACAACCTGCTGCCTCGTCGTTCGGTGCCGTTCCCCCGGATGCGGCCGAGGGCGGGTGCCCGGCAGCTGACCTGACCCTCCGATCAACTCCGGGCCGCCGCCCGTTGATTGTCCGCTCCGGACAAGTCTGTCGATCAACAGCCCACCTCGTTGTACTCGTCCTATCGAACGGACCGAACACCACTTCGGACCGTTCACCTGCTCGCTCGAACGAGCGGTAGGACGAGTCACGAGAGGCTGAGCATGACTAACCACGAGGTCGAGGTCCTGGCGATCGGCGCCGGCCCCTCCAACCTGGCCCTGGCGGTGGCGATCGAGGAGTCCGGTGCCACCGGACTGGCGTCCGACACGCTGATACTGGAGCAGCATCACGACGTGGTGTGGCAGCGCAACCTGCTGCTGCCGTTCGCCCGCAGCCAGGTCTCCTTCGTCAAGGACCTGGTGACGCTGCGCAACCCGCAGAGCCGGTTCTCCTTCCTCTCCTTCCTGCACGCCAAGGGCCGGCTCGACGAGTTCGTCAACCTCGGCACCTTCAACCCCTTCCGCCGGGAGATCTCCGAGTACCTCCAGTGGGTGGCCAACTCCCTGGACCACGTGGGGGTCCGCTACAACTCCCGGGCGCAGAGCGTCGCCCCGCGCAAGGCCGACGACGGCACCGTGGTCGGCTGGCGCGTCACCCTGACCGACGGCGACACCGTGGACGCCCGCGACCTGGTGGTCGGCACCGGCCGCGACGCCAACATCCCCGCCGAGTTCGCCGGCCTGCCGCACGACCGGCTGATCCACAGCACCCAGTACTCCACCCGCATCGCCCAGTACCCGATCGACCGCCCGGTACGGGTGGTGGTGATCGGTGCCGCGCAGAGCGCCGCCGAGATGTTCGTCGCCGTCCACCAGGACCTGCCGCTCAGTCAGCCGACCCTGGTGCACCGCTCGATCGGCCTGATGAACTACCAGACCAGCAAGTTCGTCAACGAGCTGTTCTTCCCGTCCTTCATCGACGAGTTCCACGGCAGCTCCCCGGACGCCCGCAAGCAGATCCTGGACGAGGTCCACCTCACCAACTACGCGGGTCTGGCGGCTCCGTTCCTCGACGAGATGTACATGAAGCTCTACGAGCAGAAGCTGACGGGCTCGCAGCGCTCCGCCGTCCGGTCCATGACCGAGGTGATCGCGGCCCGCGAGGAGGACGGCGAGGTCGTCCTCGAACTGCGCGACCGCAGGACCGGCCGCGTCGAGATCCTCCGCTGCGACCTGGTCCTGCTCGGAACCGGCTACGACCAGCGCATGCCCGCGATGGTCCGCAGCCTGGCCGGCCAGGTGGGCGTCGACCACGTCGAGGTGAACCGCCGCTACCGGGTGGACCTCGGCGAGGCCCGCGCCGGTCTCTATCTGCAGGGCTTCAACGAGCGCACCCACGGCATCTCCGACTCGCTGCTGAGCGTGCTCGCCCAGCGTTCGCACGAGATCACCACCGATCTGCTGGACCGCCGCAGCGTCGGCGCGACGACCGGGGTCCGCTGATGGAGATCCGTCGACTGGACCGCGCCAACCTGACCCCCGCCTACGGCATCGAGGGCGAACGCCTGCAGCCCTGGGACGCGCTCAACGCCCCCTTCGAGGGCGCCTGGTGCGTGGTCCGGGCCGGGGGCGAGTCCACCCCGCACAGCCATCACGAGTACGAGATCTTCATCGCGCTGAGCGGCCGTGCCGCCCTGGTGGTGGACGGCGCCGAGCGCGAGTTCGCCGCCGGCGACATCGTCCACCTGCCGCCGGGCTGCGACCACAAGGTGGTCAACGACTCCGCCGAGGACTTCGAGTACTACGGGATCTGGTGGGACACCGACATGTCGCAGAGCTTCCTGACCCGCCATCAGAAGGAGAGCACAGCATGAGCAAGCGCGTGGCGGTGATCTCACCCGCCCCGACCGCCAACGGCGACCTGCACCTCGGCCATCTGGCCGGCCCGTTCCTGGCCGCCGACGTCTTCACCCGCTACCAGCGTGCCGTGGGCCGGGAGACCGTCTTCGGCACCGGTGCCCAGGACACCTCCACCTTCGTGGTCACCACGGCCCGCCGGCTGGGCACCACCCCCGAGGCCCTGGTCGCCGACTCCACCGCCAGGATCGAGTCCACCCTCGCCGCGATGGGCATCGCGGTGGACGGTTTCACCCGCGACGAGGAACGCTTCACCAAACAGGTGCTGCGGTTCGTCAGCCGCCTCCACGACGAGGGAAAGCTGGTCCTGCGACCCACCCTGTTCCCCTACGCGCCGAGCACCGGCCAGTACCTGGTCGACGGCTTCGTCAAGGGCGGCTGCCCCAACTGCCTGGCCGAGGGCTGCGCCGGGCTCTGCGAGAGCTGCGGCCACCCGCTGGCCGCCGGCGACCTGATCGACGCCCGCTCCGCCGAGAACCCCGAGGAGGTCCTGGAATGGCATGAGATCCCGGTCCTGGTGCTGCCGCTGGAGGAGTACCGGGGGCGGCTGCGGGAGTACTTCGCGACCACCGGTGCCGCGCTGCGGCCGCACATGGCCCAGGCCGTCGAGGAGATGCTGTCCCGTCCGCTGCCGGACTTCCCCCTCACCTACCCGATCTCCTGGGGCATCCCCGCCCCCTTCCCCGAGGTCGCCGGACAGAGCGTCAACCCCAACGCCGAGACGATGGCCTGGTCCATCTACACCACTGGCCTCTCCGCCGAGATACGCGGCGAGGTGCTGGCCGAGGACGACCAGCTGTGGTGGCCGGAATCCGACACCGAGGTCGTCTACTTCCTCGGCTTCGACAACACCTTCCCGTTCGCCATCGCCGGGGCGGCCATGCTGCTCGCCCTGCACGACCGGTACGCCCTGCCCGCCGGCTTCGTCACCAACGAGTTCTACGAGCTGGAGCACCAGAAGTTCTCCACCAGCCGGGGCCACCTGGTCTGGGGGCAGGAACTCGCGGACAGACTGCCGCGGGACATCGGCCGCTACCACCTGGCCGCCACCAGCCCCGAGAACCAGCGCACCAACTTCGGCTGGTCGGCTCTGGCCGCCGTCACCGGAGCCCGCCTGGTCGAGCCGTGGAACCGGGTCGCCGCCAAGGCCGAACGCTGGGCCGGGCAGACCCTGCCGGTCTCCGCCGCCTCCCGTGAGGCCGCCGCCCGGATCACCGCACGGTTCGCCGCCTCCTACGAACTCGCCACCTTCAGCCTCGGCCGGGCCGCGGAGACGCTGGCCGAACAGCTGGGCCGACTGGACCGCTGGGAGGTCACCGACGCACAGGCCGGCGACTTCTACCACCAGGTGCAGACCGTGCTCCGGGGCGCCGCGCCCCTCCTGATCGACCTCGCCGAACGCGCCGGCGTCGGCACCCGCCTGACGTATGACGACCCGACCACCGAGGTCACCGTGGGGCCGCTGCCGCGGCTGGACGGCGAGGCGATGTGAGATGGGCACCGACAGACGACGCGTAGTGGTGGTCGGCGCCGGGGTCACCGGACTGCTCTCGGCGGTGCGCTGCGCGCTGGCCGGACACCACGTCACGGTCCTCGACCGGGACGCCATCCCGAACCCCGGCTCCACCTCCTTCGACCAGCACCGCGCCGTCCGCGCGCTCGACTTGACCGACCGCGCCGCCTCCCGACGCGTCGCGGTGGCGCACCGCCGCTGGATGGCGCTGGAGGCCCTGACCGGCTCGAAGTTCTACCGCCGGGTCGGCATGATCACCGCCTGGGCCGCCGACGAGGTGGACGAGGTGATGGCCGCCGCGGCCGCCGCCGACCTGCCCGTCAGCGTGGTCGACCCGGAGTCCGTGCCCCACGTCCGGTTCCCCGAGAACACCGTCGGGGTGCTGGAGCGCCACGGCGGCGTCCTGCTCGCCGACCACGCGCTGCAGGTGCTCGTCCGCTGGCTGAACGAGCAGCCCAACGTGACCCTCCGCCCCTGGCAGCAGGTCAAGGCGGTGGACCCGGAGACCGGCCGGGTGTACCTGCCCGACGCGGAGTTCCTGGACTCCGACCTCACCCTGATCGCCACCGGCCCCTGGTCCAAGGACCTGGTCGACCTGCCGATGGTGCTGCACCGGCAGACCCTGGTCTACCTCAAGCCGCCGGAGCAGCTGGCGTCGGCCTGGGAGAACACCCCGGGGATCGGCCGCATCGGCACCTCGGGCCTGGCCTGGCTGCTGCCGCCCGGCGAAGGGACGCTGCTCAAGGTCAGCTCGGCCTCGGTCTGCCGGGAGGCGGACGCGGTCACCACCGGCTCCTCGGTGGAGGAGCGCCGCTGGGCCGAACAGGTCCTGGCCGAACGGTTCCTGACCGACCCCGACCGCTACAGCGTGATCGCGGTCAAGCGCTGCCACTACCTGGTGGACGCCGAGACCGGCGCCGCCCACCTGGTCAAGATCGGCCCGCACACCTGGGCGAGGACGGCCAGCGGCGGAGACGGCTTCCGTACCGCCCCGCTGGTCGCCGAACGGATTCTCGAAGCACTCACCACTGACTTCCGGGAGGAGACGATATGAGCGCCGAAGACCGCGTGCTGCTGGTGATCGGCAGCGGACTCAAGGTCTACCGCGAGTACCTGATCGAGTCCGCCGCCCGCCGGGCGGCCGAGCTGGATCTCAAACTGGTCCTGGTCAACAACCTCAAGCCCACCTGGCAGACCGGCTACTTCGACGAGATCACCGTGGCCAACGTGTTCGACCACGACGAACTCCGCGCCGCCGCCAGGGAGATCGCGAGCCGCCGTACGGTGGTCGGGCTGTTCTGCTACGACGAGCCGCTGGTGATGCCGGCCGCCGAACTCGCCGCCGAGTTCGGGCTCCCGGGCCTCGGACTGGCCGGCGTGCAGGGCTGCCGCGACAAGCACCGGACCCGGTCGATGCTGACCGCGGCCGGGCTGCCCCAGCCCGGCTTCGAGCTGACCGACACCCTGGAGCAGGCCCGCGAGGTGGCCGCCCGGATCGGCTACCCGGTGGTCGTCAAGCCACGGGCGCTGGGCGCCTCGATGGGCGTCGTCCTCGCCGAGGACGAGACCCAGCTGGAGCGTGCCTACCTGGTCGCCTCCAACGCCAGCCTGGTCGGCGACGAGCCCTTCCGGGGTGGCGCGATCGTCGAGGGCTACGCCCGCGGTCCCGAGATCAGCATCGACGGCGTCGTCCACCAGGGCGAGTACCGGGCGCTGTTCGTGGCCCGCAAGGAGACCGGGCACTACCCGTACTTCGAGGAGGTGGGCCATGTCGTGGACGCGGCGGACCCGCTGCTGCGGGACCCGGAGCTGATCGACGTCCTGGCCAAGGCCCACGAAGTGCTCGGCGTCGAGAACGGGCTGACCCACACCGAGGTCAAGCTCACCTCGTACGGCCCGGTGATCATCGAGATCAACGGCCGGCTCGGCGGCGACCTGATCCCCTTCCTGGGTCGGATCGCCACCGGGATCGACACCGGCGAGGTGCTGGTGGAGGTCGCGGCCGGACTCCGCCCGGACACCGCCTTCACCCGGCACGAGGTCGCGGGCATCCGCTTCGGCTATCCCGCGGAGGACTCCACCATCCACGCGGTACGGGTACCGACCGGACTGCCGGGCCTGGTGACCGCCTCCCCGATGGTCGAACCGGGCACCGAACTGCGGCTCCCGCCCGGCGGATACCTCTCCCGGCACTCCTTCGTGGTCTGCGCCGGCGAGGACACCGGGACCTGCCGGGAGCGCCTCGGCGCGGCCGTCGCGGCCGTCGAGCTGGACGCTGACCCACTGGAGCGCAAGGACGTCGCCGCGCGGCTGGAGATGCCCGCCGGGCTGCTGGACGCCGACGTATGAGCATCGACTACAACGGCCGCCAGTTCCGGAAACTGGCCGCGGCGGACGGGGTGACGGCCCACTACCACCAGAAGGACGACCTGGTGTGGGCGGACTTCGCCGGAGGCCAGGTGCGCCGGGGGAGCGTCAACGGGATCTGCGAGCCGGACGGCACGCTCCGACTCGCCTACACGATGGTGCTGGACGGCGGCGAGGTCATCGCCGGAAGCACCGTCAACACCCCTGAACAGGACATCGAGTTCGGTCTGCTGCTCCGCGAGGAGTGGAAGCGGTACACCCCGCGTTCCGAGACCGGCGTCTCGTACCTGACGGAAGTCACGGAACCGGAGGAAGCGGGATGACCGACTGGCAGGGCCTGCGCGAGCGGGTCGACGGAACGGTGCGGCTGCCGGGGGAGCCCGGCTTCGACGAGAACAGCGGTGCTTTCAACAAGCGCTACGCGGACATCCGTCCGGCCGGCGTCCTCTCGGTGGCGAGCGTCGCGGACGTCACCCGGGGCATCACCTGGGCCCGCGAGCAGGGGCTGCCGGTGGTGGCCCGCGGCGGCGGCCACAGCTACGCCGGCCAGGCCGCAACCCCGGGACTGGTGCTCGACCTGCACGGGCTGAACACCATCACGGTGGACCGCGAGCGGGAACTGGTCACGGTCGGCGGCGGGGCACGCTCCGGCGAGCTGTACGCCGAACTCCAGCGCCACGACCTGGCTGTGCCGCTCGGCAACTCCGACGAGGTCGGCATCGGCGGCCTCACCCTCGGCGGCGGCGTGGCCGCGGTCTCCCGGGCCTTCGGTCTGACCTGCGACTCCCTGGTGGAGACCGAGATCGTCCTCGCCGACGGTACGCTCGTCGTCTGCGACGAGACCCGCCACCCCGACCTGTTCTGGGCCTGCAAGGGCGGGGGCGGCGGCAACTTCGGGATCAACGTCTCCTTCACCTTCCAGGCCCGTCCGACGGTCGACAGCTCCACCTGTCTCGTGCTGTGGCCGATGGACGACGCCGAGGCGGTCCTGCCGGTGATGCAGCGCATCATGCGGGACGCGCCGGACCGGTTCGCCGCCCGGATCGGTGTCAACCGTGCCGGGGACGACGACGGGGTCGTCTCGGTGATCGGTCAGCACCTCGGCCCGGCCTCCGAACTGCGCGCACTGCTGGCCCCCGCGCTGGAGACCGGCTCGCCGTCCACCGTGGAGATCGAGGACCGCGGCTACTGGGAGGCCAAGGACTACCTGCGGCACGAGACCTCGGGGGACCCGTTCGCGGTCCGCACCCGCACGGTCGGCGAGCCGCTCACCGAGGCCGGCGTGGACACCATGCTGACCGCCCTGCGCAAGTGGCCCGGCAGCGGCAACCCCGACGGCGCCGGAATCGCCCTGTTCACCTGGGGCGGCGCCATCAACCGCGTCCCCGTCACCGAGACCGCCTTCCCGCACCGGGACGTGCTCTTCCTGGTCTCCATGGACACCTCCTGGTCCACCGACGACCCCGCCGAGGTGCGCCGCGCCAACCTCGACTGGCTGACCGAGCTGCACGCCGCGATGGGCGCCCACGCCCGGGACGCCTCCTACGTCAACTTCGCCGACCCCGACCTGTCCGAGGCGCAGGCCGCCTACTTCGGCCCCAACCTGCCCCGGCTCCGCGAGATCAAGCGCCGCTACGACCCCGAGCGGGTCTTCACCTTCGCCCAGGCCGTCTAGTTTTCGAGGAGAAGCCGTCATGTCACCCGATCTGCGCGGCACGATGCGCAACTTCGCCACCGGAGTCTGCGTCGCCACGACCTACACGGACCGCGGGGGCCTGCGCCGCCACGACGCCGTGACGCTCAACTCACTGACCTCCGTCTCGCTCGACCCGCCCCTGGTCTCCATGTCGCTGCACCGCGACTCCCAGTTCCTGGGCGATCTGCTGGAGACCAAGAAGTGGGCCGTCTCCATCCTGGACAGCGACGCCGAGCCGCTGGCCCGGCGCCTGGCCAAGGGGCGTGACGCCCGCGCCGAGGCCGTCGCCGAACTGGAGGCCAACCCCGGCCCCGCCACCGGCGCCCTGATGCTGGACGCGCAGAGCAGCCTGGAGTGCGTGCTCTGGGACAGCTTCGACCTCGGCGACCACACGATGCTGATCGGCGAGGTGGTCTCCACCGGCGTCCGCGACCAGCAGCCTCCCCTGCTCTTCCTGCACGGCAACTTCCACCAGCTCGCGACCGCCACGGCCAAGGAGTCCTGACATGACGCACACCCAGGCGATCCCCAACACCGCCGCCGAGATCCTCGCCGCCTCCCGGGCCCTGGCACCGCGACTGCGTGAGCGGGCGGTCGAGATCGAGCAGAACCGCCGTCTGCCCGCCGACGTGGTCGAACTGATCCGCTCCACCGGAGCGTTCCGGATGGGCTTCAGCAAGGCATGGGGCGGCCCGGAGCTGACCTCCGTCGAACAGACTCAGGTGGTCGAGGCCCTGGCCTACGGCGACTCCTCGGCCGGCTGGGCCGTGATGATCGGGATGGACTCCGGCCTCTACGCCTCCTTCCTCGACGAGACGGTCGCCAAGGAGATGTTTCCCCGGCTGGACATGACCACCGCCGGCCTGCTCTTTCCCACCGGCCGGGCCGAACGCGTCGACGGCGGGTACCGGCTGACCGGCAAGTGGCAGTTCGGCAGCGGCATCACCCACGCCGACTGGGTGATCTCCGGCGCCTTCGTCTACGAGGACGGCGAACCGTACCTGGTCGACGGGGCGCACGACTCCATCCTGCTGATGGTCCCGCAGTCGGACGTCGAGATCATCGACACCTGGAACACCACCGGCCTCGCGGGCAGCGGAAGTTGCGACTACGCGATCCACGACGTCTTCGTCCCCGAGGGGCACACGCTCACCTTCGGCACGGTCCGCAACGGCGAGGGCCCGCTGGCCCAGCCCGAGGTCCACATGCGCAACATGCCCGGCGTCCCGCTCGGCGTCGCCAGGGCCGCGCTGGACTGGGTGCGCGAGCAGGTCGTGGCCAAGTCCCCGCCCGGCGGCGGTGGCTGGGCCGACAACTGGCGGATCCAGGTCGGACTGGCCGAGTGCGAGGCCGACTTCAACGCCACCCGCGCCGCCGTCTACGGCGCGATGGAACGCCAGTGGGAGGTGCTGGCCGCCGGCGGCACCCTCGACGACCTCACCCCCGACGAGCGCGCCGCGCTGCCCCTGTCCCGGCTGCACGCCTTCCGTTCCGCCCGCTCCATCGTGATGCGCCTGTACGACCTGATGCAGACCGCCTCCATCTACAAGCCCAGCCCGCTCGACCGCTGGCTGCGCGACACCATGACGATGTGCCAGCACGTGGTGGCCCAGGACAAGATCCTGCAGTCCGCCGGCGCGCACCTCCTCGGCGCGAGGCCCGCCTTCCCCCTCAGCCTCGGCATCACCGGCTGACCGCGCACCAGCGCCCGCTCCACCCCATCCTCACTTCGAAGGGACACCCCTGTCATGACCGAACTCCTCGCGCCCGCACTGGAACTGACCGAGCGTCGGGCTCGCACCCGGGACTACGTGATGTGCCGCCCCGAGCACTTCGAGGTCACGTACAGCATCAACCCGTGGATGAACCCGGAGAAGCCCACCGACAAGGCACTCGCCCTCGCCCAGTGGGAGGACCTGCGCGCCCTGTACGTCGAGTTCGGCCACCGGGTCCGCACGATCGACGCCGCCCCCGGGCTGCCCGACATGGTGTTCGCCGCCAACGGCGCTCTCGTGGTCGACGGCAAGGCGCTGATCTCCCGGTTCCGCCACCCCGAGCGCCAGGCCGAGGCCGGGTTCTGGGCCGACTGGTTCCGGGGCCGGGGCTATACGGAAGTGGTCCAGGCCGCCTTCACCAGCGAGGGCGAGGGCGACTACGTGACGACCGCACGGGCCGTCCTGGCCGGCAACGGCTTCCGCTCCGACCCCCGCTCCCAGGACGAGGCCCGGAAACTGTTCGGCCGCCCGGTGATCGGCCTGAAACTGATCGACCCGCGCTTCTACCACCTGGACACCGCCCTGGCCGCCCTCGACGACGACGAGATCGTGTACTACCCCGGCGCCTTCGACGCCGAGAGCCTGCGGGTCCTGGAGAGCCTGTTCCCGAAGGCCGTCCTCGCCGACGAGGAGGACGCCCTGCTCTTCGGACTCAACCTCGTCTCCGACGGCCGCAACGTCATCCTCCCCGAGCCGGCCACCGGTCTCGCGGCCAAGCTCCGCGCCCACGGCTTCACCACCCACCACGTGGACCTGTCCGAGCTGCTCAAGGCGGGCGGCAGCGTCAAGTGCTGCACGCTCGAACTCCGCCACTGACCCCGACCCGCGCCCCCGACCCGCGCCCCCCGCCCCGGCACTGGAGAAGCATCATGACCGAGCAGCAGCCCTGGATCATCGTCGGATTCGTCAACATCCTCCCCTACATCAAGGAGTTCGCCCCCAACTCCGTGATCGTCATCGACGAACCGGACGTGATCCGCAAGCAGGACGTCAAGCAGGCCCTCGAAGGCGCCGCGATACTCCGCGAACTGATCGAGTGGGAGTACCAGCTCCCCGCCGCCGCCGACGAGTTCTACACCACCTACCCCGACCTCGCCCCGGCCGTCGTGGCCCCCCTGGTCGAGTACGCCACGCCGTTCGCGGCCCGGCTCGCCGAGCGGTACGGCCTGCCCGGGGCGGGCGCCGGAGCGGCCGCCCTCATGCGGGACAAGTCGCTGCTGCGCCGGGTCACCCGGGCCGCGGGTGTCCCCAACCCGGCGTCCCGGGAGGTCACCTCCCCGGACGAGGTACGGGAGTTCGCGGCCGCCCACCCCGGCTCGCTGGTCCTCAAGCCCGCCAACCGGCAGGCCTCCGTCGGCACCAAGGTGCTGCACTCGCTGGACGACCTGGACGCGGCCTGGGTGGAGTGCACCAGCCAGGACGAGGGCGACCGGGTGCCGGACCGGGAGCGCGAACTGCGGATGATCATCGAGCAGTACGTCCGCGGCGCGGAGTACAGCGTCGAACTGCTGGTCCGTGAGGGCGAGACGCTGTTCTCCAACGTCACCGGCAAGCTGCTCTTCCCCGGCCCGCGCCCCGTCGAGCTGGGCCACACGGTGCCCGCCGCCGGCCTCCCCGACGACCTGAACGACCTGATGGTGTCCCAGACCGAGCAGGTGCTGCGCGCGGTCGGGTTCGGCAGCGGCATGGTGCACTGCGAGTGGATCGTCAGCGACGGCCGCCCGTACCTGGTGGAGTGCGCCGGCCGGTTCCCCGGCGACGGCATCCCGATGCTGATCGAGGAGGCGTACGGGATCGATCTGGCGGGGGCGTTCTACACCGTCATGCGGGGCCTGCGCCCGGAGCCGCTGCCGCGGAAGGCTGCGGGCGGCGCCGCGGTCCGTTTCATGGAGGCGGCGCCCGGCGAGGTGGTGTCGGTCGACGGCGCCGAGGAGGCCGGCCGGAGGGACGACGTCCTCTCCCTCTCGCTGCACCTGAAGCCCGGGGACACCGTGCGGGAACTGCAGAGCTCCTGGGACCGCGTGGGCTCGGTGATGACCAGGGGAGCCACGTCGGCGGACGCCCTGCGCACGGCCGAGGAGACGGTCGACTCGATCCGGATCACCACCGTCTGAGCACACCCGCGCCACGCACGCCGATGCGACCGGGGGCCTGACCAGGCCCCCGCTTCGCGCTTTCCCCCGCCGGACAAGGTGCCCCGGAGCCCGGCCCACCCGGCCCGCTCCGTGAAAGGGGCTCTCAGTACGTTCCGGGGCGTCGTCCCGCGACCCCGGCCCGCGCGGTGAGCTGTGTCGGCATGCGTGTCCGGGGCGGGCAACGCAAGGCCAGGTTCGGGCGCTGCCCGTGCCGCCGGCATCGCTGCCGTGCCGAACTGCAACCGGGCGGTTCCGAAGGCTCGCCTGTGGTCTTCGACCAGAGGACACCGGACGGCGTGGCGGCGCACAGGCGCTTCGTCGGTGACCGCGCTCGATCCAGGCGTCCAGGTGCAGGGCTTCAGCTCCGATGCTGGTGGTGTCTTCGGGGCCGGTGTGGTGGCTGGTCGGCGACGACCAGGCGCTCGTGATCGACGCCGCCCACGACGCGGACGCCCTCGCGCAGGCGATCGGCGACCGCCGGCTGACGGCCATCGTGTGCGCCCACGCCCACCACGACCACATCGACGCCGCTCCCGCCCTCGCCGACCGCACCGGCGCGCCGATCCTCCTGCACCTGGACGACCGTGTGCGGCCGGCTTCCTTCGCTGCGGCAGGCCCAGGGGAAGCAGCCGTCGACCACCCGTTCGTTCCCGGGAGTGCTGCAGGATCTCCAGTCCGAGCAGCCGACCCGCCGCACGGAGGCACCACCCGGTGCGAAATACTCCCCCGGTGAGTTCACGCACTTCCGCGATCAGCCGGCCGATCACGATACGGAGGGCCGTCGCGCGGGATGCCAGACGGCTCACACGGCTCGTGCGTGGCTCAGGCGCCTACGCGGGTAAGTACGCAGCCGCAGTCGCGGGCTACCGGGTCGGTCCTGATTACATCGAGGCCCACCGCGCCTTCGTGGCCGTCGGCGCCGACGAGCATGGAGCCCGGGTCCTCGGGTTCTACTCGCTCGTCCTCGCTCCACCGGAGCTCGACCTGCTGTTCGTCGCTGACGAGGCGCAAGGACGTGGCATTGGACGGCTGCTCGTCGCGCACATGCAGTCCGAGGCCCGTGCCGCCGGGCTCGACCGTGTCCACGTCGTGTCGCATCGTCCCGCCGAGGACTTCTACCACCGCGTCGGTGCAGTGCGGACCGGGACCGCGCTCGCGAACCCGCCCGCCGTACCGTGGGACCGTCCCGAATTCGAGTTTCGCATTCCTTCGGAATGACACGGCCGCCGTGGCTCGGTCGGCGACGCCACGCTCAGCCCGACGTGCTGCGCGGCGGTGGGGCACGGCGAGCGCCGGACTGAGCCTCGGAGCTGTTAGAACCATCCAACGACCACCGGCGAGGCGGATTACCTCATCCTCGACCGCACGTAAATCTGCACCAGTCACAGTAGACTTTTGACGGCGGTGTGGTTATGGTTTCTCTCGTAGCCGAGATCGAGCGAGTCAGGCAGAGATGAACTGCCGGGCAGCAGTACGCAGTTGCAGGACGGTGCGGTGGTGGAGTTCCGAAGCCAGAGCGGTTGCAGGACGGTGACGGGACTGACGACCGGACCGGGCGGCCCGCAGTGATCAGGGGCTGCCACGAGCAGTACCGCAGTGGCAGTACCGGTAAGTGAAGGTTCGCAGTACCCAGCAGTGAAGTCAGTGGCAGTACCTCGGTGAAGGCGTCGGCTGCGGGCGCGCGCACCGGGAGGTTCGGCAGTGGGGTTCCAAGCCGGAGCGGACGCAGGACGGGCGACGGGGCTGGCTGCCGAAGAGTGGCGCTGTTCGAGGTCACCAGTAGTGAACAGTTGATCAAGAGGGAAGAACGGAGGAGCGAGCACCATCAGGATCGCCCGGGCGGAAGTCTTGGGCCCGGGTACCGCAGGACATCGACAGTGAGGTGGTCTCCGGTCAGGCAACCGCGATCCCCGCACCCCCGACGGCATCTCGGTCGGGTCTGCGGAAACAGAAGGCCGGTGCACTATCAGGGCCGGCAGATGGTGTAGCAGTTCCTTCGGGGCCCTGGTGCCAGTACGGCGCCAGGGCCCCTCGACGCGTTCCACGGAGAGGTGCCATAACAGCAGACGACACGTTCTGCTGACTCACATGCCCGACCTCGATGCCCGCCGGCCGTGGAACCGGGGACAGTGCTGTGGCTCAGGCGTCGATGATGACGGGGATGATGAGGGGCTTGCGGCGGTGGGTGCGGAACGCCCAGTTCGCCACGGCGCGGGCGACGAGTTGTTCGAGCTGATGCGCGTCCCCGACGCCCTCCTTGGCCGCTGTGGCCAGGGTCTTCTCGATGACCGGGATGACCGACTCGAAGGTCGTGTCGTCGTGGACGAAGCCGCGGGCCAGGAAGTCGGGGGCCTCCGCGAGGGCTCCGGTGTCCGCGTCCACGATCGCCACGACCGTGACCACGCCTTCGGCGGCGAGGGTGAGGCGGTCCTTGAGGGACGCTTCGGTGGCGCCGCCGACTTCCATGCCGTCCACGTAGACGTTGCCGGCGGGGACCTTGCCGGTGATGGACGCGCGCCCGTCGACGAGGTCCACGACGACGCCGTCCTCGGCGATGACGACCCGGTCGGGGTCGACGCCGGTGCGGATGGCGAGGTCGCCGTTGGCTCGCAGGTGGCGCCATTCGCCGTGCACGGGCATCACGTTGCGGGGCTTGACGATGTTGTAGCAGTAGACGAGTTCGCCTGCGCTGGCGTGCCCGGAGACGTGCACCTTGGCATTGCCCTTGTGGACCACGTGGGCGCCCCACCGGGTGAGTCCGTTGATCACCCGGTAGATGGCGTTTTCGTTGCCGGGGATGAGGGAGCTGGCGAGCAGGACGGTGTCGTCCTTGCCGATGCGGATCATGTGGTCACGGTTGGCCATCCGTGACAGCGCGGCCATCGGTTCGCCTTGGGAACCGGTGCACACCAGAGTGATCTTGTGGTCCGGGAGTTTCTCCAGCTCCTTCGTGCTGACGACGAGACCGGAGGGGACCTTCAAGTAGCCCAGATCACGGGCGATGCCCATGTTGCGGACCATCGACCGGCCGACGAAGGCGACCTTCCGGCCGTGCTGGTGGGCGGCGTCCAGGACCTGCTGGATGCGGTGCACGTGGCTGGCGAAGCTGGAGACGATGACCCGGCGCGGTGCGGTGCGCATCACCTGCTCGATCGCCGGGTTCAGTTCACGCTCGGAGGTGGTGAAGCCGGGTACTTCGGCGTTCGTGGAGTCGGTGAGGAACAGGTCCACACCCTCCTCGCCGAGGCGGGCGAAGGCGCGCAGATCGGTGATGCGGTCGTCGAGAGGGAACTGGTCCATCTTGAAGTCCCCGGTGTGCAGCACCATCCCGGCCCGGGTGCGGATCGCGACCGCGAGGCTGTCCGGGATGGAGTGGTTGACCGCCACGAACTCGCAGTCGAAGGGCCCGAAGCCACGCCGGTCGTTCTCCCGCACCCGAACCGTGCGCGGCCGGATGCCGTGTTCCTTGAGCTTGGCCTCCAGGAACGCCAGCGTCAGCTTGGAGCCGACGACGGGAATGTCGGACCGCTCGCGCAGCAGGTACGGCACGCCGCCGATGTGGTCCTCGTGACCGTGGGTGAGGACAACGGCCACGATGTCGTCCAGCCGGTCCCGGATAGAGGTGAAGTCCGGCAGGATGACGTCCACGCCGGGCTGGGTCTCCTCGGGGAACAGCACGCCGCAGTCGACGATGAGCAGCTTGCCGGCGTGCTCGAAGACGGTCATGTTGCGGCCGATCTCACCCAGGCCGCCCAGGGCGACGATCCGCAGCCCTCCTGCGGGAAGGGGCGGGGCGGCTTTCAGCTCGGGGTGCGGATGACTCATACCCAGACGGTACCCGGAGAGTGGGACGGCATGATCCATCGCCTGTGTGATCTCTTCTTCCCGATGGAGCGGTGCGTCCGCAACGGGTCCCCGGGACGATCGGATCACGTCGGCGGACGGCCCGGGCAGGCCATCACGGCCGCTGAAGCATCGAGGCTGCGTGTGATGTCGACCTTCACGGCCCGTTGGGGTCGGCCGGAGTCGGATTCAGGGTGTTCCATGAGGGATTGTGTGTATTCTGCGCTCCCGGGCCGGGCCCCGACGGTGGGGAGAATCGGCGGGCGCTGTCCTGCGGCGGGGTCTGACTCCTGAGATCTCCTTGCTGACGATCAGGTGGCATCACGGTTCAGACCGCCCGAGCAGACAGGTGTCGGGCGCCCCGAAACACCACCACGCGCGAGGCGCATGACCGTGACGACCAGAAGTGAACGGCCCGACGGTACGACCCGTCGTCTGCTCGGAAGTCGGACCCGCTCGATACGCAGGCCGCCGCGCGGGCCGTGCTCGGCGGTCGCGCCCTTCCCGTCAGCGCCCGCGCCAAGACTGGCGACGGCCCGGTGCAGAGCGCCCGGACGCCCAGGAATGGCTCCAGCCACGCATGCAGGGACGGGTACCAGCTGCCCGCCCCTGCACGGCGTGAGTGGGGCGCACCCACCGACGTGGCCACCTCATGCACGCCTGTGCGACGGGCTCCGCCGAAGCGTCCACCACCCGGGCCAGGTTCCGGAATCCCCGTCAGCTCGGAGTAGGCCCTTTGTGGAGAGTGTCGGCCGTGCGGTCGCCAAGGTGGGGGGCGAGCAGGGATGCCCGCGCCGTCTCACGCCGAAGTGCGTGGGTGATGGCGCGCGCCTCGATGCCCGCCTGACGCAGGACGCCCGTGAGGGGATTGGTGTACCCGGCGAAGTACAGGCGCGGGGCTTCCGGATGGGTCTGTGCCCCCACGGCGAGGGGTTGCCCGGCTTCGTCGAGTACGCCCAGGGACCCGACCAGGTCGTGCAGGCCGGGCCGGTAGCCGGTGGCTGCGATCACCGTGTCGGGTCGCAGTCGGGTGCCGTCGCCCAGCATCACGTCGGGGCCGTCGAACGCCTGGACGGCCGCGACCGGCTCGACCCGCCCGGACCGGACGGCGTCCACGAAGCCGTGGTCGAGCACCGGATTGACATCTTCGCGGGCATTGCGGGTGTACAGGCCCGTGCGGGGCCGCGGCAGTCCCTGCGACGTCAGGTCGGGCACGGCGAGACGCTGCGTGAGCAGGGAGATGCGGTCGCGCCACGCGAGCGGGAGGGCCTCCGTCAGCCGACCGACCGCATGCCATCGGGCGCTGGAGCGGGGCAGGATGTTGGGTGGCGTACGGACCGCGATCCGTACCCGCTCGGCTCCGGCCCCGGCCAGGACGCTCGCGATCTCGGTACCGCTGTTGCCGGCCCCGACCACCAGGACGTGCTGCCCGCGGTAGAGCGCCGGAGAGCGGTACTGGGCCGAGTGCAGCAGCGTGCCGGTGAAGGTCGAACGCCCGGGCCACTGGGGGAGGTTCGGAGTATGGCAGCGGCCGGTGGCCACCACGACAGCGCCGGTGGGCAACGGGCCGTCAGGGGTGTGGACCAGCCACCGTGTTCCCCGGCCGGGCTCGGCCCGTTCGATGCGCTGCACCGGGGTGGCCACCCGGACGTCGAGCCGGTGATGGGCGACGTAGCGCTCCAGGTATCGGACGTAGTCGTCCCGGCTCACCCATGGGCCCGCCTGGCGGGGCACCGGCAGGCCCGGGAGTTTGGAGGTGCCGGGGGTGGTGTGCAGACTCAGATGGTCATATCGCTGCGTCCAGTTCGCTCCTACGCGGTCCGCCTTTTCCAGGATCACGGTCGCCACTCCGGCGCGGCGCAGTAGCGCGGCGGCCGCGAGGCCATGGGGACCGGCTCCGATCACGATCGTGGGTGCGTGGAAGTCTGGCTGTGGTGTCGGGGGCATCGCCTTCTACAACGGCATGTGGCGCCGCACGTCACGCCCGACCTGGAGGCGCAAGGCCTGTGAAGCGGCGATGCTCATGCGGTGATCGCCGTTACACCAGCGGTACGGACTCGTTGAACCGCGCACCAGCGTCGGCGGCGTGCGGGCGATCGGTCCGCCGGGACCGGACCGTCCGGGGCGGGCACGGCTGACCGGCCAAACCCGGATGAGGCAGGTAGGTGTTGATCTGCCGGTGGGTCCTCTGCGGGCCGACGCGCTACGCCCATCCGACCTCACGAGGGGCTGATGTGCAGATGGCAACGACGCGTCACCGGCCACGGCTTCGGATCAGCGGAGTGTGCAAGGCGTACGGCGGCAGGCAGGTCCTGCGCGACGTCGACCTCGAGGTACCCGCCGGGACGCTGGTAGGAGTCGTCGGTGAGAACGGGGCCGGCAAGAGCACGCTGCTGCAGATCGCCGTAGGACACCTCGCACCCGACCGCGGAACGGTGACTCGGGCCGGGGCTGTGGGTTACTGCCCGCAACGAGCGGTACTGAACGAAGCGTTCACCGTCGGGCAGCACCTGAGGCTGTTCCAGATGGCCTACCGGCTGCCGGCGCTCGAGCGCACCGACGAGCTGATGGAGCTGCTGGCGCTGACCGGCTGCCGACGACAGCAGGTCGGCGAGCTCAGCGGCGGCACGCGACAGAAGCTGAACCTGCTGATCGCACTCATGCACGATCCGCAGTTGCTGGTTCTGGACGAGCCCTACCAGGGCTTTGACTGGGACACCCATCAGCGGTTCTGGACCCTGGCCGCCGAACTGCGCGATCAGGGCCGGTCGGTCATCGTGGTCTCGCATCTGCTGCACGAACTGCACCACTTCGACGCGATCGCTCATCTGCGTGAAGGGCGTCTGCACTTCGAGGAGACCAACCGTTGAGGCTCTCCTGGACGGCGTTCGCCGAACTACTGCGCTGCACTCTGCTGGGCCACCTGCGCAACCGGCTGGCCTTGGCCCTGGCGGTGGCGTTCATCCCGCTCTGGATCGCCGTGGCCCGCCTGTGCACCTCCGACAAGGTGGTGCGCATCTGGCTGGACGCCCTCAGCGCCTCCGCCTCCGCCCCGGCCAGCCAGGTGGGCCAGGTGGCCAGTGCGCTGGGCGCCGTCACCATGGTCGTCGGCTTCATCACCTTCACGGAGACCTTCCAGTCCCGGCAGATGGACCGCCGTCTGCTGCTGGCCGGCTACCCCCGTCTTCCGATGTTGCTGGCCAAACTCGCTGCCGTCGCCCTCACCGCCGCCCTGCTGGCCTTCTACACGACGATCCTGCTGTGGATCTCCCTGCCCGTGCGCCACACAGGGCCCCTGGGGCTCGCCCTTGCAGCGGCGGGCCTCGCCTACGGCGGGATCGGCCTTCTGCTCGGCTCCCTGGTCCGCGGCGAGCTGGAGGGCTTCTTCCTCATCGTCATGCTCAGCCTGGTCGACACCGGCCTGCAGAATCCCGTGTTCAACACACTCATGGATGTGGCGGGCGTGTCCGCGCTTCCTCTGTACGGCGTGAACCAGCTCGCACTGAGCTCAGTCCTCACCCCACACATCCCCTGGTCCCACGGCCTGCTCTCCCTCACCTGGTCCGCAGCGACCGGCGCCCTGGCACTGCTACTCCTCCACACCCATCGGCCTTCCCGCGCCCCGCGGTCCCACTGGACGTGAGTCCAGGCAGGACGATCACGGTGAGGACGGTTCCCCCGGGCCCTTTCACGGGTGTCCTGGCCGTCGCCACGGGCCAGGCGGACCTGCGGGAGCCACGACCAACCGCGCTTTTGCACCGCCTCGCGCGCGGCCGTACCGTCCTCGCCCGCGGCGGTCGTGCCCGGCTGCGCGGCGGTACTGAAGGCCCCCGGCCGCCGCCCGAGTCGCAGGCAGGGAGCCTTCTCGCCGGAGTGAAGCGATGTTTCTCACAATCGTCGAGTCCCGGCGCGCAGTTGTACAGTGAAGAACGCCCTTGACCTGCAGCAAGCAGGCAGGGAGCCGTCTTCCAGGAGTCCACGATGCTGCGCACTTTGATGAAGTCCAAGATCCACCGAGCCACCGTCACCCAGGCCGACCTGCACTACGTAGGGTCCGTGACCATCGACGCCGACCTGCTGGACGCCGCCGACCTGCTGCCCGGCGAGCTGGTGCACATCGTCGACGTCACCAACGGTGCCCGCCTGGAGACGTACGTCATCGAGGGCGAGCGCGGGTCGGGGGTGGTCGGGATCAACGGTGCCGCGGCCCATCTCGTCCACCCCGGGGACCTGGTGATCATCATCAGTTACGCTCAGGTCTCCGACGCCGAGGCCCGCGCCCTGGAGCCCAGGATCGTGCACGTCGACCGCGGCAACCGGATCGTGGCCTTGGGCTCGGACGCCGCCGAGCCGGTGCCGGGTTCGGACCAGCGGCGCAACCCGCGGGCCGTCACCGCCTGAGGCCACGCGCGAGCGCCCGGCGTCCCCGATCCGTACGCGAGGAGTGCCATGAGCGACGCAGAGATCCGTGACGACCGGGCGGCTGGCCGCCTCGAAGCCTTCGCCGGTGACGAACTGGCCGGTCACATCCAGTACTTCGTCCTCGAAGCCCCACGCCGCGCGCTCGTCCCGGTCCACACGATCGTCGAGTCCGCGCACGAGGGGAAGGGCGTCGCGGGCTCGCTGGCCAGGGAGCTGTACGGCATCGCGGCCCGGGAGGGCGTCGTCGTCGCACCGCTGTGTCCGTACGTCGTCAAGTGGGCCGAACGCCATCCCGAGGAGGCCCCGGCCGCCGATCCGGAGCTGCTGCGGGCGGCGAAGGACTGGCTGATCGCCCACCCCGAGGGCTTCTGAGGGGCGGGTCGGCGGGAGCGGTCGCGGCGGCTCGGCCGGCCGGGTGACTGCCCGTGCGGGCGACGGGTACCCGTGGCAGTGGTCCTAGGACCGACGTACCCCATGGCTGGAGGACGCGATGACGTACCCCGACCGGGACCCCGTGCACCCGGACCCCGTCCCGGGCCCCGACCGCCCGGAACCCCTTCCGCAGCCCCCGTTCCCCGACCCCGTCCCCACCCCGGACCCCCGCCCAGTCCCCACCCCGGACCCGATCCCGCAGCCCCCGGGCCCGGAGCCGGTGCCGGGGGAACCCGGGCCGGGGCCGCTGTCCTGAGAGCGGACGAGGACGCGAAACGGCCCGGCGTGGAGGACCTCCACGCCGGGCCGCATCGTCATGATCAGGGGCGCGCGGCCGTCACCCGCGCGGCGCCGCCGCGCGGGCGCGACCGGCCGGACACGGCCGGCGGCCGTCTCCCCTCGGGCGTTCTAGGCCTCGACCTCGGACCGGCCCTGCCCCCACAGCGTGTGGAACGACCCCTCGCGGTCCACCCGTCGGTAGGTGTGCGCCCCGAAGTAGTCCCGCTGCCCCTGCGTGAGCGCGGCGGGCAGCCGCTCGGCACGCAGCGCGTCGTAGTACGCCAGCGCCGCCGCGAACCCGGGCGTCGGCACACCCTGGCGCGTGGCCGCCACCAGCACCTCGCGCCAGTCGTCCTGCGCCGCCGCGATCTCCTGGGCGAACGCGTCGTCGGAGAGCAGGCTCGGCAGGTCGGGCCGGGCGTCGTACGCGGCCCGGATGCGGTCGAGGAAGGCCGCGCGGATGATGCAGCCGCCCCGCCAGATCGACGCCACCTTGCCGAGGTCGATGTTCCAGTCGTACTCGTCGCGGGCCGCGTCGATCTCGTGGAAGCCCTGGGTGTACGACACGATCTTGGAGGCGTACAGCGCCTGCTCGACCCGGTCGGCGAAGGCCCCCGCCTCGGCCGCGCTCAGCGGGGTGGCCTTGGGGCCGGCCAGCGAGCGGGAGGCGTCGCGCAGCGCGGCGTGGCCCGACAGGGAGCGCGCGAAGACGGCCTCGGCGATGCCGGAGACAGGGACGCCGAGGTCCAGCGCGATCTGGACGGTCCAGCGGCCGGTGCCCTTCTGTTCCGCCTGGTCGACGACCACGTCCACGAACGGCTTGCCGGTGTCCGCGTCCACGTGCGCCAGCACCTCGGCCGTGATCTCGATCAGGTACGAGTCGAGACGGCCGGTGTTCCAGGTGCGGAAGATCTCCGCGATCTGCGCGGGGCTGTATCCGGCCACGTCGCGCAGCAGCTGGTACGCCTCGCCGATGAGCTGCATGTCGGCGTACTCGATGCCGTTGTGGACCATCTTCACGAAGTGCCCCGCGCCGTCCGGCCCCACGTGCGTGACGCACGGCGCGCCGTCGGCGGCCTTCGCGGAGATCTTCTCCAGCATCGGGCCGAGGGAGTCGTACGACTCGACCGGACCGCCCGGCATGATGCTCGGGCCGTTGAGCGCGCCCTCCTCGCCGCCGGAGATGCCCGCGCCGACGAAGTGGATGCCCTGCTCGCGCAGCGCGGCCTCACGGCGGCGGGTGTCGGCGAAGTGCGCGTTGCCACCGTCGATGATCATGTCGCCGGGCTCCAGGAGCGGCGCGAACTCCTCGATCACCGCGTCCGTCGGCCCGCCCGCCTTCACCATGACGACCAGGCGCCGGGGGCGCTCCAGCGCCTGGACGAAGTCCTTGGCGGTCTCGGCCGCGATGAAGTCGCCCTCGTGCCCGTGCTCCTCGATCAGCGCGTGGGTCTTCGCCGCGGAGCGGTTGTGGACGGCGACCGTGTAGCCGTTGCGGGCGAAGTTGCGGGCGAGGTTGCTCCCCATGACCGCGAGGCCGGTGACGCCGATCTGGGCTGAAGTGCTCATACGGTTGGCTCCTATGGATCCTGATATCGGTGGTGCCGTTCCTGCCCGCCAGTATTGTCCTTGCGGCCATCCTGACGTGCACCGGCCCCGTCCGCACTGCGCGGTCTGCCGGGCTTGAGTACGCAGGAAGCGCCCTGCCTGCCTCAATGGGGAGCGCAACCCGGTCGTTTGCGCGCCGCCCCTGCTCACTCGCGCGCCGGACGAGGGCACTTACGCGCCGGAGCAGGTCGCATACCCGCCACGCGCGGTGCCAGAGCGGCTGAATTTTCGTCTTGTCCTGGCCGGTTCAAGGCCCTTACTTTTGCGGCTCATGGCATAGGCGAGGGGGGCTCTCCATGGCCGCAAGCGGTCGGCACCGTCGGTACCAGCCGAACAGGATCAACCGCGCCTCACTCACCGTCACGGCGGGCGGCGCGGGGATGGCGCTCCCGCTGATCGGCACCGGGGCCGCGGAGGCCGCCGACGTCGAGACCTGGGACAAGGTCGCGGCCTGCGAGTCCACCAACGACTGGAACATCAACAGCGGGAACGGGTACTACGGTGGACTCCAGTTCAGCCAGTCCACCTGGGAGGCCTTCGGGGGCACGGCCTACGCCGCCCGCGCGGACCTCGCCACCAAGGAACAGCAGATCGCGATCGCCGAGAAGGTCCTCGACGGGCAGGGCCCCGACGCCTGGCCGGTGTGCTCGGGCCGCGCGGGCCTCACGATCGGCGACGTGAAACCGCAGACCACGCCCCAGTCGCAGGCGGGCAAGGTCGAGATGTACACGGTCGTGCGGGGCGACACCCTCTCCGGGATCGCCGACTCCGAGGACGTGCGGGGCGGCTGGCGCAAGCTCTACGAGAACAACCGCAGAACCATCGGCTCCGACCCGGACGTGATCATCCCCGGCCAGCGGCTGAGTCTGCACTCGGCCGGCCAGAAGAAGGAGCAGAGGAAAGAGCAGAAGCAGGACAGCAGGCAGGAGAAGAAGCAGGTCCACAAGGAGCAGAAGGGCGGCAAGCAGCAGACGTCCGAGAAGCGGCAGCAGTCCGGCTCCTTCGTCGCGCCGGTCAGCGCCTCCCTCGGCACGCCCTACCGCGCCTCGGGTTCCTCCTGGTCGAAGGGGTATCACACGGGCGTCGACTTTCCCGTGTCGACCGGCAGCTCCGTGAAGTCCGTGGCCGCCGGGCAGGTCGTCTCCGCGGGCTGGGGCGGGTCCTTCGGCTACGAGGTGGTCGTCCGGCACGCCGACGGCCGCTACACGCAGTACGCCCATCTGTCGGCGATCTCCGTCAGATCCGGCCAGAGCGTGAGCGCCGGTCAGCGCATCGGGCGCTCCGGCTCCACCGGCAACAGCTCGGGCCCGCATCTGCACTTCGAGGTGCGGACGGGGCCCGGCTTCGGCAGCGACATCGACCCGATCGCCTATCTGCGGGCCGGCGGAGTCCGGATCTGACGCCCCGCACGGGGTCCGACGTGGTGCGGGAGGCCCGGTCCGGGCCTCCCGCTCAGGATTTCACGCGGTCACGATGCCGGTCGAGGAGCGCCCGGGGCACGTACAGCTCACCGTGGAACGGCTGCAGCAGCAGACCGGACGGGGCGTCCTCCTCCCCGGCCGTGCTCCTCCCGAGGAACGGGGCCGGTACGACCACACGCTCGTCCAGGCCGATCGCGTAGCCGGCGTCGGGGACCGCCTCCGCGGTCCGCCGCGGCAGCCCCGCGAGCAGCTCCTCCAGGGTCTGGGAGTCCCGGTCGGACTCCGGGCCGGATGCCGTGACCGCCGTGACCGTGACGTCCTCGTCCGCGCGTTCGGCCGCGATCTCGGTGGCGAGGCGCTCGGTGGTCAGCAGGATCAGACCGCCCGCCGCGACGACACCGCAGCCCAGCGCGAGCAGGGTGCCGGTCGTGCCGTAGCGGAACGTCTCACCGAACATCGTGATGCCGACCGCGGCCGCCACCACCGGGTTCACCACGGTGAGCGTGGCCAGCGGGGCCGCGAGACCGCCGCCCCGGTAGGCGGCCTGGGAGAGCAGCAGACCGGCCGTCGCGAAGGCGCCTATGACCGCGAGGGTCGGCAGGTCCGCGAGCGCGACGCCGTCGGTCCAGTCGACGGCGACCGTCTTGGTGAAGACCGAGGACATGCCGAACGCGACACCGGAGGCCACCGCCAGCAGGATGCTGCGCACCGCCGGGTGCCGGTGCGCGGCACGGCCCGCCACCGTCAGCGCCGCCACCGCACCACCGCTGACCACGGCCACCAGCACCCGCTGGGCCGTGTCGAGCGACCGCGCGTCGGCCGAGCCCACCAGGGAGAGCAGGCCCGCGAGACCCACCGTCGCCATGATCGCGCCCCGCCAGGCCGTGGCCCCTGCCCTGCGGCCCACGAACAGCGCCGCCATGGGCAGGGCGAACACGATGGTCAGTGCGCCCAGCGGCTGCACCAGGCTCAGCGGGCCGTAGGCCAGCGCCACCACGTGCAGCAGGCCGCCGAGGCCGTTCAGTCCGACGGCGGCCCACCACACGGGCCGGCGCAACGGAGCGAAGGACCGGCCGGAGGAGGACACCGCCACCCGCTCCTGGACGATCGCCCCTCCCGCGTACGCCACGGCGGAGACGAACGACAGCAGCACGGACAACGCGAGGGCATTCATGAGGTGCTCCTCGACGCGGCGCGGGGGCTCCGGGCCCGGCGCGGTGAACGCTCGGCTTTCATGGTGACCACGATGCCTCGCGAAACCGTCCGCGTCGTCGTACCTGAGCACTCAATGCGTCCTACTGCCGATGGAGTACGAACGGCCCCGTGTCATCCCCAGGAGGGGCGACACGGAGTGCAAGCCCCCAGGTGAACGGCCGGCCGGGGGCTGGTACTACTCGTCCTCGTGGATCACGACCCCGGACTCACCGCGCTCTCGGCCCTCGGCGGCTTCTTCGTACTACACACGGGCGAACCGCCGCGCGCGTCCCTGCCCACGCTCGCCCGGGCCTACGAGGCACGGGATGCCGATGTGAAAAGGGAGGTTTACGAGAATCCGGTAATTTTCCGTGTCCGAAAAGTCGCGCGAGGTGTGCGGGCCCCCGAACTGCGCGTGGCCGCCTCCATCGCCCACCTCGGCTTCGCCGCCCGCCTGTGGTCGGTGGCCCTCGGCGCGGCCGCGGTGTACGGCCGCGTCCCCGATCTGGACCCGCGTCTGCTGCGCTGGGACGCGGACGCGAGCGCCCCGGACGAGCTGTGGCTGACCGAGGTGCGCGGCCTGCCCGCCGACCGGATCGGCGCGGTCGTACGGGACGGCCACCTGCTGCCGCTGGCGGCCGCTCTGCGGGCTCAACTGCCTATCTCAGAGCGTCTGTTGTGGGGAAACGCGGCCTCCGCGCTCATGGGAGCCGTGCGCCAGATCGACCGCTGGGCGGCCGCCAACGGGCGTACGGAGGCGGCGGATCGGGCCCGTGCGCTCGCCGCGGTCCTGTTCGCGCACCCCACGCTGGCGGGTGCCCTCGACCCGGTGACGACCCGCCGCCGCAGCTGCTGTCTCCACTACCGGCTGCCGGCCGGCGGCCTGTGCGGCGACTGCTGCTTCGACCGGCCGCCCCACTCGCGCTCCCCGGGAGGCCCCCGCCCCGCCTGACCGTGCGAGCACGGCCGCGCGAGAATCGTGGTCTTCCCCAACCGACCCTTCTGGGTGACCATGTGGGAACCAGCCGCTGAGACAGGGGGTTCCGGGTGCGAGTCGGCCTGCTGACCCGGGAGTATCCGCCCGACGTCTACGGTGGCGCGGGCGTCCATGTCGAGTTCCTCGCCCACGAGTTGAGGTCCCTCGTCGACCTGGACGTGCACTGCTGGGGCGAGGGTGCGGGCGGCGGTGTCGTACGCCACCGGTCCTGGTCCGCGCTCGACGGGGCCAACGACGCGCTGCGCACCTTCTCCGTGGACCTCTCCATCGCCGCCGGACTCGAGGACCGGGAACTGGTCCACTCGCACACCTGGTACGCAAACCTCGCCGGCCACTTCGGCAAGCTGCTGCACGGCATCCCGCACGTGATGACCGCCCACTCGCTGGAGCCGCTGCGCCCCTGGAAGGCCGAACAGCTGGGCGGCGGCTACGCCCTGTCCAGCTGGGCCGAGCGCACCGCCGTGGAGTCCGCCGACGCCGTGATAGCAGTCTCCGGCGCCATGCGTGACGACATCCTCGGCTGCTATCCCGCCCTGGACCCGGCGAGGCTGCACGTCGTGCACAACGGCATCGACACCTCCCTCTACGCGCCGGACCACGGCACGGACGTCCTGGAACGGATCGGTGTCGACCGCGGCCGCCCCTACGTCCTGTTCGTCGGCCGCATCACGCGCCAGAAGGGCGTGCCCCACCTGCTGCGCGCCGTGCGGGACATCGATCCGGCCGCGCAGGTCGTGCTCTGCGCGGGCGCCCCCGACACCCCCGAGATAGACCAGGAGTTCCGCGACCTCTTCGCGGAGCTCGGCCGCGTCCGCGAGGGACTGTTCTGGATCCCGCAGATGCTGCCGCGCCCGGATGTCATCCAGCTCCTGACCCACGCCGCCGTCTTCGTCTGCCCGTCGGTGTACGAGCCGCTCGGCATCGTCAACCTGGAGGCCATGGCCTGCGGCACGGCCGTGGTGGCCTCGCGGGTCGGCGGTATCCCGGAGGTCGTGGAGGACGGTGTCACGGGCCTGCTCGTGGAGACCGAGGACGGTTTCGAGGGCCGGCTGGCCCGCGCCCTGGACTCGCTGCTCGCCGATCCCGCGACGGCCGCCCGGATGGGCGAGGCCGGGCGGGAACGCGCGGTGCGGGAGTTCGGCTGGGACGCGGTGGCGCGGCGGACCGCCCGGCTTTACGAGGAAGTCCTCAAACTGGGGTAGTCAGGGAACAGGGTTCGGCACAACCGGTTGGGTGTAGAGGGGCGGCGGGATGCGGCGCGGTGGACCTTCGGTGCTGGGGATCGTACTGGCGGGCGGGGAGGGCAAGAGGCTGATGCCCCTGACCGCCGACCGTGCGAAACCGGCGGTGACTTTCGGCGGGACGTACCGCCTGGTGGATTTCGTCCTGTCCAATCTCGTCAACGCGGACATCCTGCGCATCTGCGTGCTCACGCAGTACAAGTCGCACTCGCTGGACCGGCACATCACCACGACGTGGCGGATGTCGAGCCTGCTCGGCAACTACGTCACGCCGGTCCCGGCGCAGCAGCGGCTGGGCCCGCGCTGGTACCTCGGCAGCGCGGACGCGCTGCTGCAGTCCCTGAACCTGGTCCACGACGAGCAGCCCGAGTACGTGGCCGTGTTCGGCGCCGACCACGTCTACCGCATGGACCCGCGTCAGATGCTGGCGCAGCACATCGAGGGCGGCGCCGGTGTGACGGTGGCCGGCATCCGGGTGCCGCGCACGGAGTCGTCGTCCTTCGGTGTGATCACGCCCGGCTCCGACGGCCGGACGGTGGAACGCTTCCTGGAGAAGCCGTCCGACCCGCCGGGCCTGGCCGACGACCCCGAATGCGTGTTCGCCTCGATGGGCAACTACATCTTCACCACCAAGGCCCTGGTGGAGGCGCTCCAGCGGGACGCCGAGGAGGAGGACTCCGTCCACGACATGGGCGGGTCGATCCTGCCCCAGCTCACCGACCGGGGCGAGGCGCAGCTGTACGACTTCAGTGCCAACCACGTGCCCGGCGAGACCACCCGCGACCAGGGCTACTGGCGGGACGTCGGCACGCTCGACGCCTACTACGACGCCCATATGGACCTGATCGCCGAGCGCCCCGCCTTCAATCTCTTCAACCGCAGCTGGCCCATCTACACCAGCTCCGGCCAGCTCTCCCCGGCCCGCTTCAACGCGGGCGGCATGGCCAGTGAGTCGATCATCAGCGCGGGCTGCCTGATCCGCGGCCAGGTCACCAGATCCGTCCTCTCTCCCGGGGTCGTGGTGGATCCGGGCGCCGTCGTCCAGGGCTCGGTCCTGCACGACAACGTGCACATCGGGCGGGGCGCGGTGGTCCGGGGCGCCGTGCTCGACAAGAATGTCCAGGTGCCCCCGGGCGCGACCATCGGAGTCAACCCCGAGCGGGACGCCGAGCTGTACACGGTCTCCCGGGGCGGAGTGATCGCTCTGGGGAAGGGCCAGCAGGTCCCGTAGTCGCCGGGCGGTCCGGCGGTCCGGCGGGGCGCCCGCCGGATGGCCGGATGGTCCGTCAGGGTGACCCCGGTGAACACAGATGTCCCATACGTCCCGCCTTCGCCAGGAGGTGAGGCGTAATCTGTTGTTAACTGTGCGTAGCTTGATCGTACTTGACCGTAATCGGCCAACAGCGATTGACTGCTGACTCACCCGTCGTCGACGCGAGGCAAGCCATTGACTTCCGACCTGCTCGCCCCCCTCGACCTGGCGTTCTGGAACATCGAGTCCGCCGAACACCCCATGCACCTGGCCGCGCTCGGCGTCTTCACGGCCGACTCGCCCACCGCGGGAGCCCACGCCGCCGAACTGCTCGCCACGCGGGCCGCCGCCGTGCCGGGGCTGCGGATGCGGATCCGGGACGTATGGGTCCCGGACGTACGGCTGCCGCTGGCGTTCGGCGGCGCGACCCGGGAACCGGTCGCCGACTTCGAGCCCTTCGACCACGTACGGCTGCACGCGCCGACCCCCGATTTCCACGAGGCGGCCGGACGGCTGATGGAGCGTCCGCTGGAGCGCGGCCGGCCGCCCTGGGAGGCGCACGTGCTGCCGGCGGCGGACGGCGCCTCCTTCGCCGTGCTGTTCAAGTTCCACCACGCCCTGGCCGACGGACTGCGGGCACTGACGCTCGCCGCCGCCGTCATGGACCCCGTCGAGATGCCCGCGCCCCGGCCGCGCCCCGCGGAGCCGCCGCGCGGCCTCCTCGACGAGGTGCGCAAACTGCCCGACCTGGTCCGGGGCACCTTCTCCGACCTCGGACGCGCCCTCGACATCGGCGCCTCCGTGGCCCGCACCACGCTCGACGCGACCCTCGCCGCCCGCTCCTCCGCCGCGCTGACCTCCGCCGCCAGCGGCACCCGCCGTACCGCCGGGGTGCTCGTGGACCTTGACGACGTGCACCGGATCCGCAAGACCGTCGGCGGCACCGTCAACGACGTCCTCATCGCCGTGGTGGCGGGGGCGCTGCGCCGGTGGCTGGACGAGCGTGGGGACGGCAGCGAGGGCGTCGCGCCCCGGGCCCTGATCCCCGTCTCCAGGCGCCGCCCCCGCACGGCGCACCCGCAGGGCAACCGGCTCTCCGGATATCTGATGAAACTGCCCGTGGACGATCCGGACCCGCTCGGGCGGCTGCGCACGGTGCGTGCGGCGATGGACCGCAACAAGGACGCCGGCCCCAACCGGGGCGCCGGCGCGGTCGCCCTCCTCGCGGACCATGTGCTGCCGCTCGGCCACCGGCTCGGCGGCCCGCTGGTCAGCCAGGCGGCCCGCCTCTGGTTCGACATCCTCGTCACCAGTGTCCCCCTCCCCAGCCTCGGCCTCCGGCTCGGCGGCTGCCCTCTCGCCGAGATCTACCCCCTGGCCCCGCTCGCCCACGGCCAGTCCCTCGCGGTGGCCGTCTCGACGTACCGGGGGAGCGTCCACTACGGCCTGGTCGCCGACGCGGAGGCGGTCCCGGACCTGGAGCGGTTGGCCGGGGCGGTCACCCGGGAGGTGCGGGAGCTGTTGGCGGCGTGTGAGGTGTGATGCGTAGGGGTGCGTTCGTCGGGTGCGGGTGAGTGGGGCTTCGCGCGCAGTTCCCCGCGCCCCTGAAGAGCCGGGGCTGCGCCCGGTGCTCTTCGGGCGAAAAAGCAGGGGCGCAGCCCCGCTTTCTCAGGGGCGCGGGGAACTGCGCGACCAGCCCCCACCGGCCCGCGCCCGAAGTTTGGCCACCACAGCCTCCCCTCCGTACAATTCCCCGTTCGACAGCGGACGCGCCCCGGCGGACCGCGGGTGATCAGGGAAGCGGCAGCGCGATGACGGTGACAGAGGACGGCCCGGCGACCACGGACGAGGTCGTGTACGGCCCGGGCATCGACCCGGACCGGCTCGCGGTGTGCCTCGGCGTGCTGGAGGAGCTGGACAAGCTGGAGGTCGACCACCCGGACGCCATCGCGGTGCGCCGGGCGACCGCGGGCGTCTACCGCACGGTCAAGCAGCGCCGCCGCCAGGAACGCCGCGCCGCCAAGACCGCCCACGACAAGGCGGTCACGGAGTCCACCGCCACCGGCTCCGCCCAGCGCATCGACGACGAGACCGAGGGCATCCTGCCGTCGTCCGTGACCGAGGAAGGGAAGATCGCGGGGATACTCCAGCGCCCCCGGTCCTGCTACACCTGCAAGACCCGGTACGTCGAGGTCGACTACTTCTACCACCAGCTCTGCGCCGACTGTGCCCGCCTGAACCGCGGCAAGCGCGACGCCCGCGCCGACCTCACCGGCAAGCGCGCCCTGCTCACCGGCGGCCGCGCCAAGATCGGTATGTACATCGCCCTGCGGCTGCTGCGCGACGGCGCGCACACGACGATCACCACGCGTTTCCCCAAGGACGCCATCCGCCGCTTCAACGCCATGGACGACTCGGCGGACTGGATGCACCGCCTGGAGGTCGTCGGCATCGACCTGCGCGACCCGGCCCAGGCCGTGGCCCTCGCCGAGCGGGTCGCCGAGGCGGGCCCGCTGGACATCCTCATCAACAACGCGACCCAGACCGTACGCCGGCTGCCCTCCGCCTACGCCGCCCTGGTCGAGGGGGAGAGCGCCCCGCTGCCCGCCGGTGAGCTCCCCCCGCACCACGTCATCGGCGCCTTCAACTCCGGCGCGGTGGACGGCCTGACCGGGCTGACCGCGCTCCCGGCGGGTGTCAGCGGACTCGACGCGCAGCAGGTCGCCGACCTCGCCCTGGTCGCCGGCAACGCCAGCGTGGCCCGGCACCTCGACGGCACCGCCATCGACGCGGGCGGCCTCGTCCCCGACGTGGTCGACAGCAACACCTGGGTGCAGACCATCGAGCAGATCTCCCCGGTGGAGCTGCTGGAGACCCAGCTGTGCAACTACACGGCGCCCTTCATCCTGATCAGCAAGCTCCGCCCGGTCATGGCCGAGGCCGCGAGGAAGGCCGCCAGCGGACGGGCGTACGTCGTGAACGTCTCGGCGATGGAGGGCGTCTTCGGCCGCGGCTACAAGGGCGCGGGCCACCCGAACACCAACGCCGCCAAGGCCGCGATGAACATGGTCACGCGGACCAGCGCCCAGGAGATGTTCCAGAGCGACGGCATCCTGATGACCTCGGTCGACACCGGCTGGATCACCGACGAACGTCCCCACTTCGACAAGCTGCGCCTCGCCGACGAGGGCTTCCACGCCCCGCTCGACCTCGTCGACGGCGCGGCCCGTGTCTACGACCCCGTCGTGCTCGGTGAGCGAGGCGAGGACGTGTACGGCGTCTTCCTGAAGGACTACGCGCCCGGCAAGTGGTGAGACGACGCACCGACCCGGCGGGCCCGCTCGGCGCGGTCCGCCCGGTCCGCCACCAGTTCCAGTACGGAGCGCCAGTCCTCCGGGTCCCCGGCGTCCAGCCCGGCCGACCGGCCCGCCTCGTCCGCCTGGCGTAGCGTCAGTACGTCCTCGACGAGACCGGCGTCCACCCAGCCGCCCGCGTGCAGTCGTACGAGGTGGTCGGGGCCGAGGGCGTGCAGGCGTACGAGACGGGCGACGCGGTCGCCGAGCAGCGGCCGGACCGCGTCGGCCGCCAGATCCGCGTGGCTCGTGTCGTCACCCGGTCGGAGCAACTGCCCGAGGGTGTGCACCAGACCGGCCACCTGCAGTTCCTTGTCGGCGGGCCGGCCCCGGCGCAGCAGCGCGGCGGTCCGCAGCGCGTGGTCGTGCGGGTCCGGGCGGGTGCCCGGAGGGAGGTCCGGACCGTCCCGGCGCTGATCCGGCGCCGGCCCGCCGCTCCGGCGGGCGTGCAGCAGATCCATCAGCTCATCGACGCCGCGCAGTTCCATCCGCCGGTCCTCCCGAGTCCGCCCGCGAGAAATGCCGTTGCGGCACATGAGCAGATCATGGTCGGCTTGCCATTCGGCCAACGGGACCTGAACTACGCGCCGAGGCCGGTGATCCGATGGGTCGTCGGACCGGTGCGCGGAGCGGGAACTGAGCCGAACGGGTGATGAGAAAACCCGCTAAATGGGTCAAATTGCCCTAGGGTGGGGCCTGCTGGGCGCTGAACGACTCAAGACAGTTACCTCTTGTTTCCAGCCCCATAGAGCGGCCACCCGCTCATTTGGTTACTCTGTACCGGACGGACAGCCTTATCTGGGTCCCACCCACACCCATGGTCCGTCCCGGGACAAGCCGGTCACCACGGCCTGATCTCACACCCATACGATCCGGCGCCACCGCGTCCGAACTGACATCGACTCAGACCCGAGCGGGCGTCAGGCGCACAGCGGCAGGCTGGGCCGACATCCCGAGGGTGACCGACACATAAGGAGTGCGCGGTGACACCAGAGAAGACGAAGGGCGATCAACGCCCCAAGGAACGTACCGAGGGCGGCCGGTCGAAGAAGGACCTGGGCAGCCTGGACGTGTGGGCCAGGTCCGCCCCGATCCGGCTGGCGGGCTACGAGGACGACCTCGCCGAGCCCCACATCCTGCCCAGCGTGGACTGACCGGCAGGACGCACGATCGCCGTCTGCATGGGCGTGCCAGACTCGCGCCCATGCAGATCAGAGAAGCCACCGCCGACGACTGGCCCGGTATCTGGCCGTTCTGGCACCGCGTCGTCGCCGCCGCGGACACCTACACCTGGGACCCGGAGACCTCCGAGGAGGCCGCCCGCGCCCTGTGGATGGCCCCCGCCAAGCGCGTCTACGTCGTCGAGGACGAGACCGGGACACCGGTCGCCTCCGCCTTCCTCACCCCCAACTACGGCGGTCCCGCCGCCCGTGTCGCCAACGCGGGCTTCATGGTCGACCCCGACCACGGCGGCCGGGGTATCGGCCGTGCCCTCGCCGTCCACGTCCTCGCCGAGGCCAGGGCCCAGGGCTTCCGGGGCATGGTGTTCAACGCGGTCGTCGAGACCAACCCCGCCGTACGGCTGTGGACCTCGCTCGGCTTCACCGTCCTCGGCACCGTCCCGGACGCCTTCGAGCATCCGAAGGACGGCCTGGTGGGGCTGCACATCATGTACAAGGCCCTGTGATCCGGGGCGTTCCGACGCGGCCGGTGGAACGGGGCTAGGGCCCTTGTGACGGATCTCCGCGGCGTCGCGACGCCCGGCACGCCCTCTCGCCGCAGTGGGCGAAAGCCCACGTACGTCCAGTACGAGGTCTTCCGCCCGGCACGCCGAGAGCACGCACCGAACACCGCTCCTTCTCCCACGGAGATCCGCCGGCAGGGCCAGAACCCAAGATCTTCATGAGCTTTCTAGGGCGTGTATCGAAAGTTGCAGTTGTTGGAGACTCCGGAGTCTGACGCAAGTTCAGACGGGTTGAGCGAGCAGGGCGATCACGGCGTTGAGGGCCATTCCAATGCCGATCCCCCCGACAGTCCAGCCGAGCGCCTTGGCGCTGTTGCGGGTGAACGAGTCGTTGATCCGCTGCAGCACTGGCTCGGCGCGGTCGTGCGCGGTGATCCGGACGACGCCGAGGAGGGCCGCCGGGAGGATCATGACGACGCAATAGCCGGCCAGCGCCCCGCCGATGACCTGCCAGGTCAGATCGGCGTTCGCGAGTAAGCCCACGGCCGCCAGGTAGGGCACCATGGTGACGATCTCCAGCGCCGTGGCCACCAACGCGAGGCTCATCAGGCCGCGCGCGCCTCCGCCTCGCGTGTCCCGGCCCTCCAGGCCTTCGCTGTCCGGCACGGCACCCGACATCGCCGCCGCCCGCCAGCGCTGCAGTCGGCCCGGCCTGCCCGCCCGGCTGCGGGCGCGTGCCTCCAGCCGGTAGCTCAAGACGATGACGATGAAACCGAGGACGAGCTGCCCGATCCGCAGGTGCGTCGGGGCAACGTCGGCGAAGGCCGCCCGGACGGCCTCCAGCACCGCATCGGCCCCCAGCACCAGGAGAACGCCGACGCAGAAGTAGAACATTGCAACCGTAGCCAGGTAGACGGCGATCCGGCCGACGCGCACTCGCCCCGGAGTGAGCAACAGCCAGATGGGAATCAGGAGGGTGCCGAAGCTTGTACTGTCCAGCAGCCCAAGCCCGGCCAGCGCCAGCGCCAGCGTCGCGTTCATCAGTCGAACAGCCGGTCAATGTAGGCCTCCAACGCGGCGCTGACGCGGCACACGTCGAACCCGTCCCCGGTCGCCGCGTGGTGCAGGCACATCCCGTCCACGAACGCGACCAGCGCCGCCGCCTCGGCCTCGGTGTCGACACCCGCGGCGAGTTCGCCGGCCCGTTGCGCGCCACACAATGCCTCCTCGACACCCCGCAGGAGCCGCACGGTAGCGTCCCGGTGAATCGCAGCCATGTCGGCGTCGGTAAGCGACGCCTGCACGAAGCTGAGCCAGACCCGGAGCTCGGCGCCGCGCTCGACCGTCAGCGGTAGGAACGTCTCCATCAGCCGCACGACGAACCCACGGACCGGCGGCTCGACCGGGATGGCGGCGATGCGCTCCTCGGCGCGCTGGTAGACATACTCGATGCCAAACCTCAGCAGCTCGTCCTTTGAACGGAAGTAGCGCTGGACGAGTCCCACGGACACACCCGCCGTCCGTGCCACGTCAGCGAGGGTGGTCCGCGCCAATCCCTGTTCGGCGACCACGCTCATCAGCGCGGAGGCGACCTGGCCGCGTCTTGTGTCAGCGTCGGCGTGTTGCGTCATGAAAAAAATAGTACCGCAATATTATTTTGGTGACCGGTACGTCACAGTCACTCGTTCATGGCGGCGACGAGGACGGTGGCTTCGAAACGGACCGCCAGCTTTTCGTAGCGGGTGGCCACGGCCCGGTGCCGCTTGAGGCGGTTTACTCACTTCGGCGTTTCGGGGTCTGGATCTGTGTCGGGACTGGTGACGCGGTTCGTCGAGAACCTCTCGGGCAGCGTGCGCCCCCTGATGATCTTGGGCCGCCACCAGAGGGTCACCGCCCGCCCGTCCCTGATGGTCACCGGCCCGGCCACCACCGGGTGTGGTTCTCGGCCTTCAAACGGGCGACCTGGGCGTCTCGGGGGGCCGGGAGCGTGCCCGCTCCACGCCCGCCACCATTGCCGCAGAACTCAGCCGGCTGAACGGTCCTGCGCGCTGAGACTCTGACCCGCATCTTCTGGTGTGCAGTGAGCATGCAAGGATCACCAGCGATCGCTCGCCCACAAAAGGGGGGAACAGTGCCGCAGGCCAAGAGGGCAGTCCACGGCATGTACGTGCTCGTGGCCGTAGGGACCATGCTCGGATGCGGCGCCGAGGTGGACAAGCAGCACTGAGGTTCCCCCGCAGTGCGGGGGAACCTCAGGCAGCTCGCCCACGCCTTGGATCACATGAACAACGGGCGGCTGACGCAGTTCCTGGCCGGTGCGCCAGAACTGCTGCGCCGCTACGCCGCCGCGTCGCCCTCAGCCCGCGCGCTACTGCAAGTAGCCATGGATGCCCGGCGCCTCGGCGCCGGACTCCACTTGCCGGTGGGCTTCCTTGAACAGGCGGCAGAGGACTACCTCAGTGACGACGAGTACGACGACCTCTCCGACAACTGGCTCGAACAGGCCATCGCCGACACCACTCGCCCTGTCCACGGCCGTCTCGCCCCCCTGCGCCGCATCCGCCCACGCCCCTCGCGCCGGACTGCATCGGCGGCGAGCCCGCCTGCCATGTCCTACCGCCTGGCCGACTACCTCGAACAGCACGGACGCCGCCAGCGTGCACACCTGTGCCCACCGGAATCGTTCTGGCAGGCCGCGCACGACCACCTCACGTCTGACAACGTCGCCAACCTCGCCGCTTCAGCCCGCGTCCGTCACCGTCTTCGCTGGGCCGAACAGCTGTTTCGGCGGGCCGCCGATGCGGGCAGCCCCACTGCCCTGTTCTCACTCGCCAGGATGCGGGAGGACGCCGGAGACCAGCAGGCAGCCGAACAGATCGCCCAGCAAGCTGCAGACGCCGGCGACACCACCGCCCTTCTTTGGCTCGCCCGGATGCGAGAGAAGGACCGGGACCTTCAGGGGGCCGAGCTGCTGTACCGGCAGGCCGCGGATGCAGGCAGCACTTCTGCCTTGATCCGGCTTGCCAGGGTTCGGGAGGAGGAGGGGGACCATCAGGCAGCCGAACAGTTCGCCCAGCAAGCCGCAGACGCAGGCAACACCACCGCCCTGATCCAGCTCGCTGTGTTGCGGGAGAAGGACGGGGACAGGCAACGGGCCGAGCAGTTGTACCGGCAAACTGCGGACGCGGGTGACACCGGTGCCCTTCTCTGGCTTGCCAAAATTCGGGAGAAGGGCGGGGACCGGGAAGGAGCCGAACAGATCGCCCAGCGAGCCGCAGATGCAGGCGACACCAGGCCCCTGATCCGGCTCGCCAGGCTACGGGAGGAGGACGGGGACCGGGAAGGAGCCGAACAGGTCGCCGTGCGTGCTGCGGAAGCAGGCGACACGGATGCCCTTGTTTGGCTCGCTGTGCTGCGAGAGAAGGACGGAGAGCTGCTGGAAGCCGAACGGCTCTATAAGCGGGCCATGGACGCGGGCGATCCCACTGCTCTGCTCTGGCTTGCCGAAATTCGAGAGGAGGACGGGGACCGGGAAGGAGCCGAACAGATCGCCCAACAAGCCGCAGATGCGGATAGCACGGCTGCTTTGGTCCGGCTAGCCGAGATGCAGGGGAAAGCTGGGGACTTGGCAGGAGGCGAACGCCTCTATCGGCAGGTCGCGAACGCAGGCAACATCGGTGCTCTGGTTCGTCTCGCTGAGATTCGGGAGAAGGGCGGAGAGCTGCTGGAGGCCGAACGGCTCTATCGACAGGCCGCGGACGCCGGCAACACTGGCGTTCTGGTCAAGCTCGCTGTGCTGCGGGAGCAGGACGGGGATCTGCAGGAGGCCGAACAGCTCTATCAGCGGGCCGCGGACGCGGGCGACACCAGTGCCCTTCTCCGGCTCGCCAAAGCGCAGGAAGGGGACGGAGATCGGAAGGGCGCCGAGCAGATCGCGCGGCGGGCCGCGGAAGTTGGCGACACTACTGTTTGGCTCTGGCTCGCCAAAGCGCGGGAGGAGAAGGGTGATCCGGAGGGAGCCGAGGAGATCGCCCGGCAGGCGGCGGACACGGGCAGCATCGGTATTTTTCTCTGGCTCGCGAAGATTCGAGATAGCGCCCATGCGGACAGAAAGATGGGTCTGTGGCCATATGGTCTCGACCCCGACGGCAGGCCCTCTCCTCAGTGGTAGCTCCCACCATCCCTCGTGGCAGAACGCGGCGCCCGCCCGTCATGGGTGACCGGGAGACCACCAGGCTGTTGCCAGCTCCGAGGACAAACGAATCAGCGGAGGCGAGGCAATGATCCATTTCCGGACGGTTTGCAGGCGATGAACATTGTCGAGACTCTCCGCGTGTTCAAGCCGGGGCGGCACGATAGGGAGTAGCCACATTATGACCACCGTAGGACCGGAGCCTGTCCGCGCCACCACCACACAGGGGGCTGATCAGGCGGCCGCCATGCTCCGGGGCGAGCTGGGGCGTGCCGACAGCAAGGCGTCGATATTACTGGCGCTCACCGGGGCCGGACTCGCCGGCATCAGCTCCGTCGCGCCAGATCTCGACATCCACGCGGCAGCGATGACCGCAGGAGTTTTTGGAGCGCTCGCACTCGTGTCGGCGACCGTGCTTCTGCTTCTGACCGTCCGGCCCAGGTTGGGCGGCACTGGCTGGACGAATTGGCACCAGCTCGCCGACGCTGAGCTGCAGGGCTGGCTCACCCGTGGACACAGCGTCGCCGATGTCCGGGCTCTCCAGGCAGCTGTCCACCTCAAGTTCCGTCAGATTCAGCACGCGGTTGACTGCATGCTGACTGGCGTGAGCTTCCTCGTCCTGGCCGTCGTCATCAACGCAGTACTTGCCGCCCTGGCGGACTGACACGTCCTACCAGTCCCGGACCCGGTAGCAGGACACCACACACCGAGCGAGCCTCGTGCAACTCCGGGCGTGGCTCGCCTCGTTGGCGCACACGAACACTAGAGCGTGTCTCCTTGATCTGCGCGTCGGTTGATCGGATGTGCCTGTCCGGTTGGTGAGAAATAGTCAATACCTGTGGATGGCAAAGGGATTGGTGACTGCGGTTACTGAGGTTGAACTCGTGGTGTCGTGCTGTGTCTCAGGCGGGTCTGATGGTCAGGCCGGTTTCCGCGAGGCAGCCGTCTATGAGTTCGCTGCGGTACTGGATGTGCCGCAGGCCCCGCCGGGTGGTCTGGACGAGGTGTTCGGGGGTGCTGAAGGCGACGTTGGAGAGCCAGCCGCGTCGCAGAAGTGACCAGATCCCTTCGACGGGGTTGAGGTCGGGTGCGTAGGGCGGCAGGTAGTACATGGTCAGCCAGTCCCGGGCCTCAGCAAACTCCCGCAGGTCGGCGGCCTTGTGGACGTTGAGGTTGTCCCAGACGAGCACGATCGGGCCGCCGAGCTGCTGGTGTGCGGCGATGAGCAGGTCGCGGTAGTCGCGCCAGGAAAAGCTCTTGCGGCCGTCGCGTCGGCCGTCGTCCCGGCGCGGCCGGTAGATCAGCCGGGATCGGTGGCCGGGTCTGTAGCAGGTCAGTGCGGCGATGGAGATGCGTCTGCGGGAGCGGCCGCGGACTCTCACCACCGGGGTCCGGCCGCGCCGTGACCAGGTCTTCGCCTGCGGCGGCGTCATGGAGAAGCCGGCTTCGTCCTCGAAAACGAGCCAGGCTCCACGGGCCGCCGCGAGTCTTCCGCGCAGGGCCACACATCCTTGACCCACCCGGCCACGGCTTCGTCGTCCCGCTCGATCGCGCGGCGGGCTGGGACCTGGCAGGACCAGCCGTTGCGGACCAGCAGCTTGCGCACGCCCTGGACCGTGTAGGTCAGGTGGAAGCGCCGGCCGATCACGGTTTTGATCCGTGCCAGGGTCCACCGCTGGTCCTGCCAGCCGTGCGCGGCCGTCCCCTTGGCAAGCTCTGCTTCCAACTGTGCGAACTGCTTCTCGCTCAGCCTCGGCAGCGATGGAGGCCCCTGGGACCGCAGAGCGCGGGGACCACCCTCGTCCCACGTCCGCCGCCACCGCTGCACCGACCGGACACTGACGCGCAGGTCTTTGGCGATCACCGAGCTCGCCTCGCCCTGGGCGAACCTGTCGGCCGCCCGGAGCCGTAACTCTTCCCGGAACTGCTGCCGTTCGGCCGTCAGCCCGCCACCCTGTGGATACCGCATCCCACGGTGATACCGCAGGAGGAAGCCGCCCGACAGCCCCCACGACAACACGAGTTCAACCTCAGTAGCCCAACACGTTGCGGCAGTGCGCCCATGCCGACTCGGACAGCAGTGGGCGCCACCGGGCGAACAGGCTGAGCAGACTGGCGCCATGCTCCGTTCGGATCTCCGGACTGATCGCGGCGAGATCCAGCTCGTTGGCGGCGGTCAGCTCGGCGAGATCCCGACGCTGGCCGAGATTTGGCTGGACTCTGGCACCGGTGAATCGGTCGAGGAGCATCGCGTCATCCTCGGCAAGCGTCCGATAGGTGGCCTTGCGGTCGCAGGAGGCGTACAGGTAGACGAGCGCCTCGGCGTCTGCTCCGATCGCCTGTGCCAAGTCTGCTCGATGTTCCAAGTCCAGCAGTGGGACCGGAAACCCGTCGGTGCCGTAGAAGGCATGGCACAAACCCGCAGCCCGCAGGGCCGGGCGACCTTCCCACGAGGCGAGCAGAGCTTCGACCCTCTTCAGATGGGC
>NZ_JBHVDD010000055.1:0-64541 GCF_042802995.1 Streptomyces sp. NPDC057438 | reverse complement strand
ACGCTGTTGAGTTCTCAAGGAACGGACGCTTCCTTTGTACTCACCCTCTCGGGCTTTCCTCCGGGCTTTTCCCTTCGGTCTTGCTGTCTTGCGTTCCCGACTCTATCAGACCGTTTCCGGTTCCGATTTCCTCGGTGCTTTCCAGGTTTCCGCTTTCGCGTTTCCCTTTCCGGCGACTCCGACTCTATCAGATCCTTTCGGGCCTGATTCCCAGTCAGCGGGAGTTGTCTTCTGCGGCTGTTGGGCCGTTTCGACGTTCCAAACCTTAGCGGATCTGCTCGGCAGTTCCCAATCGGGGCTGTCGAACCCAAATCGAATTGCATTCGGGCGCGCCGAATTCATCCCGACTGGGAGTCTCGCTGGTTGGTTTGTGTGCCGCTCGAAGCGGCGGAGGTGCTGTCGCAGAACCGTTAAGGCTCCGTGGCAACCCGAAGAACTCTACGGATCACGGGTCGGACTGTCAAGCCTCCCCCCGGTGACCCACGGCCAAACCTCGGGCGCTGGTCGGCCGCACCGCTCAGTCGAGGTCGATGAGGCGGCCGCCGGCATCCGGCTGGGCGTGCTCGACACGGCGGAGGAGTCGAGTCAGGACCTCGCCCAACACGGTGCGCTCCAGAGGGGAGAGGTCCTGGAGAAGGTCCTCCTCGAAGACCGAGGCGAGGCGCATGGCCTCCAGCCACTTCTCGCGGCCCTCGGTGGTGAGCTCGACGATGACGCGCACCCGGTTGTTCTCGTCGCGCTCCCTCGTCACCAGGCCCTCGGCGACCATGCGGTCGATGCGGTGGGTCATGGCGGCCGGGGTGAGGCCGAGCCGCTTGGCGAGTTCGCTGGGGCCCATCCGGTACGGGGCGCCGGAGAGGACGAGGGCCTTGAGGACCTCCCAGTCGGCGTTGCTGATGTTGAGCGCGGAGGTCTGGCGGCCGTAGGCGACGTTCATACGGCGGTTGAGTCGCGACAGTGCCGACACGATCTTCTCGACCTGGGGGTCGAGGCCCTGGAACTCGCGCTGGTAGGCGGCGATCTGCTCTTCGAGTGTCGGCTCGGCGCTGCCGGCTGTGTCGGGGGTGTCGCCCATGGGCGAAGTATGGCACGACGCTGCTTGGCATCGAAGTCCTTCGAGGTGTACTGTTTAGCTTCTAAGTTTTAGCTTCGAAGTCTTCAGTGTTAACCCTTGAGCTGGAGGCTTCCCTTACCTAGGCAGGTGAACGTGACCAGGGGGACGGGCGCAGCGATGCGCCGGATTCACGTGGGCAACGCGCTCGGCGCGTTCGGACTCGGCTTCACCGTTCCGTATCTGTACGTCTATGTGGCGCAGGTGCGGGATCTCGGTGCGACGACGGCGGGGCTGGTGCTGGCGGTCTTCGCCGTGGCGGCGCTGGTGGTGCTGCCGTTCGCGGGGCGGGCCATAGTCCGGCGCGGCCCGCTTCCCGTGCTGCTCACCGCCCTGGTCACCGCTGCCGTCGGGTCGCTCAGTCTGGGGCTGGCCACCAGTGCGACGACCGTGCTGTTGTCCGCTGCGGCGCTCGGGGCGGGACAGGCCGTGACGCAGCCCGCGCTCGCGACGATGATCGTCGACTTCTCGCACGCGGAGAACCGGTCACGGGCCTTCGCCACGCAGTTCTTCCTGCAGAACCTCGGGCTCGGGGTCGGCGGGCTGATAGGCGGCCACCTGGTCGATGCCACGCGCGCGGGGTCGTTCGTCCTGCTGTTCTCCATACAGGCGGCGATGTTCGTGCTGCTCGTGGGTGTGATGGCGACCGTGCGGGTGGCTCGGACCGCCGAGGTCGCAGGAGTGCCCGCCGACGGGGCGACGGCCAAGGGGAGCTGGAAGCAGCTGCTCGGCAACCGGGCCATGGTGCAGCTCTGTGTCCTGGGCTTCGTGCTGTTCTTCGCCTGCTACGGGCAGTTCGAGTCGGGTCTCAGTGCGTACGGGGTCGAGGCGGCCGGGATATCGACGTCCGCGCTCGGGACCGCGCTGGCCGCCAACACGGCGGTGATCGTGATCGCGCAGTTCGCCGTGCTGCGGTTCGTCGAGCGGCGCAGGCGGTCCCGGGTGATCGCCGCCGTGGGGCTGATCTGGGCCGTCGCTTGGGGCGTGGCGGGGTTCGCCGGGCTGGGGCAGACCAGCGAGACCATGGCGACCGCCGCGTTCGTCTCGACCTATGCGCTGTTCGGTCTGGGCGAGGCCATGTTGTCGCCGACCGTCGCGCCGCTGGTGGCCGATCTGGCGCCGACGGGGATGGCTGGGCAGTACAACTCCGCGTTCGCGCTGGTGAAGCAGCTTGCGTTGGCGGTCGGGCCGGCGGTGGGTGGGCCCATGGGGGCCTCGCTGCATGCGCCGTACGTCGTGACGTTCCTGCTGTTCTCGCTGGGGATCACGGTGTTGGCGCTGCGGTTGGGGCGGCGGCTCAGTGCGGTGCAGGATCAGCCGGGGCTGGGAGCGAGTCGGGTGGTGGCTCGGGGGGCGACGACCGCGTCCCAGCCGGGGGTTGTGTCGGCGTAGGGCTCTCGCCCCCGCCGCCCCTACTCGTCCCATCCTCGAGGGGCTGCGCCCCTTCGACCCCCAGACGTCCGTCCGGTGGGGCTTCTCGCGCATCCGACAACGCACCGGCACCCGACCACGACCTACGTCGTACGGCCGGGGAGGGCGAACTCGCACCAGACTGCCTTGCCGCCGCCCGGTGTTCGGCGGCTGCCCCAGTCGGAGGCGATCGTGCCGATGATGGCGAGGCCACGGCCGGACTCGTCCGCGAGGTCGGCTCTCCGGCGGCGGGGAAGGTGGTCGTCGCCGTCGGTGACTTCGACGATCAGGCGGCGGTCGGTGCGGCGCAGCCGCAGGCGCATGGGCGGGGTGCCGTGCTGGAGGGAGTTGGCGACGAGTTCGCTGGCGGCCAGGACGCCCAGGTCGTGGAGTTCCGGCGGGAAGCGCCAGCTGGTCAGGACGCCGGAGGCGAAGGCGCGGGCGCGGGGGGCCGCTTCCACACCGCCGAGGAGTTCCAGAGCGGCGTTGCGGAAGAGTTCGCCGTCGGGGCCGACGCGGGCGGGGTGCTGGAGGACCAGTACGGCCACGTCGTCGTCGTGGTCGGCGGTGACGCCGGTCGAGCGGACGAGGCGGTCGCAGACGACCTGCGGGGAGCCCGTGGCGCCGGACAGGGCGCGTTCCAGGGCGGCGATCCCCTCGTCCAGGTCCTCGTTGCGGCGCTCCACGAGTCCGTCGGTGTAGAAGACGGCCGTGGAGCCGGGGCCGAGGGGGATCGAGCCGGAGGCATGGGTCCAGCCGCCGGTGCCGAGCGGGGGACCGGTCGGTTCGTCGGCGCGCAGGACCGTGCCGCTCTCGTCGCGGACGAGGATGGGGAGGTGGCCCGCCGAGGCGTAGACCAGGCGGCCCTCGTTGGGGTCGTGGACGGCGTAGGCGCAGGTGGCGATCTGGTTGGGGTCGATCTCCGTCGCGAGACCGTCCAGCAGCTGGAGCACCTCGTGCGGGGGCAGGTCGAGGCGGGCGTAGGCGCGGACGGCCGTGCGCAGCTGGCCCATGACGGCGGCGGCGCGCACGCCGCGGCCCATGACGTCGCCGATGACGAGGGCCGTGCGGCCGCCGCCGAGGGTGATGACGTCGTACCAGTCGCCGCCGACGGCGGTCTCGGTGCCGCCGGGGTGGTAGACGGCGGCGATGCGCAGGTCGTCGGGTTCTTCCAGCTCCTGGGGGAGGAGGGAGCGCTGGAGGGTGACGGCGGTCTCGCGCTGGCGGCGTTCGCTCGCGCGGAGGCGTTCGGCGGCCTCGGCGTGGTCGGTGACGTCGGCGGCGAAGATCAGGACACCGCCGACGCCCTGCCCGGCGCCGCTCGGTACGGCGACCGGGGTGCAGGTGATCGTGTAGCTGCGGCCGCCGGCGGCCTTGCGGGACTTGACCGTGCGGGGCTTGGAGCTGCGCAGGACCTGGTCCAGGAGCGGGAGGAGGCCGAGGTCGTCCAACTCCGGCAGGGCCTCGCGGGCCGGCTCGCCGAGCGGGCGGGCGCCGAAGGCCGCGGCGTAGGCGTCGTTGACGTAGGCCGTGCGGTGGTCCGAGCCGTGGACGAGGGCGACGAGGGCCGGGATGCGGTCGAGGATCTCGCGGGTGGGGAGGTCGTCGACGGCGGGTACGGCGGGGGTGCCGTCCGGGGGGTCGTCGGTCTGCCGTTCGGCGCGGGCGGCGGGCACGGATCCGTCCCCCCGCCGGTCCGGGGTGACCGTGTGTTCGGTCCGCGCTGCGGCGCGGCGCTGCGTACCGGGGAGCCGGGCGCTCCAACGCGTGAAGTTCACCGAATCCTTGCCTCGTGCCTCGTGTGGTCGTCTGCGGCCGGCTCCGGATCCGGCCGGTGGCCCGGGGCGTCGCCCCGGGTGCGGCGGTGGGGGACGCCTGGTCGTGGGTACGTGTGGGCAGGGTGTGGCCCCGCCCATGATCATGGATCACGTCGCGGACCAGTCTGGCCGACCGGACCGACATCCGTCAGACGTCGGCCCGGTCGGTGGAGTTCCTGGATCGGGTCAGGACGACCCCTTCGGGTCCTCCGGGGGCTTTCCACCGGCCGCGAGTTCGAATTCCGCACGGGGGTGTTCGAGTGATCCGAGCGAGACGATCTCTCGTTTGAAGAGGCCGGAGAGGGTCCATTCGGCGAGGACGCGGGCCTTGCGGTTGAAGGTCGGCACCCGGCTCAGGTGGTACACGCGGTGCATGAACCAGGCGGGGTAGCCCTTGAGTTTCCGTCCGTAGACGTGGGCGACGCCCTTGTGGAGGCCGAGGGAGGCGACCGAGCCGACGTACTTGTGCGAGTAGGTCTGCAGCGGCTCGCCGCGCAGGGAACGGGTGATGTTGTCGCCGAGGGCGCGGGCCTGGCGCACGGCGTGCTGGGCGTTCGGGGCGGTCTCCTTGCCGGGTTCGGCGGTGACGTCGGGGACGGCGGCCGCGTCGCCCGCCGCCCAGGCGTGCGCGACACCCTCGACGGTCAGCTCGGCGGTGCACTTGAGACGGCCCCGCTCGTTCAGCGGGAGGTCGGTGGCGGCGAGGACCGGGTGCGGTTTCACCCCGGCCGTCCAGACGACCGTGCGGGTCGGGAAGCGGGCGCCGTCGCTGAGGACGGCGACGCGGTCGGCGCACGATTCCAGCCGGGTGTGCAGGCGTACGTCGATGTTGCGGCGGCGCAGTTCGGTGACCGTGTAGCGGCCCATCTCCTCGCCGACCTCCGGGAGGATGCGGTCGGAGGCCTCCACGAGGATCCACTTCATGTCCTCGGGCTTCACGTTGTGGTAGTACCGCGCCGTGTAGCGGGCCATGTCCTCCAGCTCGCCGAGCGCCTCCACGCCGGCGTAGCCGCCGCCCACGAAGACGAAGGTCAGGGCCGCGTCACGGATCGCGGGGTCACGGGTGGAGGAGGCGATGTCCATCTGTTCGATGACGTGGTTGCGCAGGCCGATGGCCTCTTCGACGGTCTTGAAGCCGATGGCGTAGTCCGCGAGCCCGGGGATGGGCAGGGTGCGCGAGACGGAGCCGGGGGCGAGGACGAGTTCGTCGTACGTCAGCTGCTCGGCCTCCGTGCCCTCCTCCTCGGTGGCGAGGGTGTCGAGGGTCGCGATGCGTTTGGCGTGGTTGATCGCGGTGGCCTCGCCGATGACGACCTTGCACCGGTCCAGGACGCGGCGCAGGGGTACGACGACGTGGCGGGGCGAGATGGAGCCCGCCGCCGCTTCCGGAAGGAAGGGTTGATACGTCATATAGGGGTCGGGGGACACGACGACGATCTCGACGTCGCCCCGTCCGAGTTCCGGTTTCAGCTGTCGCTGCAGGCGCAGCGCTGTGTACAGCCCGACGTATCCGCCGCCGACGATGAGAATGCGCACCGGTTCCTTCACCATCCCATGACGCACCTTGCTCGCTGGTTTGTCCACAGGCCCGGCAATTTGTGTGACCGGTCTCCACAATCGCGCGGAGATGGCCGATTCACCAGCGTGTGTGACAGGTGCGCAGGTCAGATGGTGTGAGCCGGATGGCAGGAGGGGGCGCAAACCGGACGTAAACCGCCCGTACTCCGATCGGGGGGCGCTCCGTGCGGAACGTGCCCCTTCTGAATTGACTCCCTCTCAACTATGTTCGTGTGTCGACGGGGTGTAGGGGGATGCGTTCAAGAGGTTCGGTCGAGTCCGGGGTCGAGGTCGTGGATCACGGGTTCGGGTCCGTTTTCCGAGTGGTCCGCGACGGGCGGATCCGTTCGGGGACCGGGTTGCCGGCGAAGGGAGTCGGCGACCACCGACGACCTTGGACGCTCGTTCCGCCGCTCCGGCTTCCGATGACGGGGAGAGTCTCCGGGGGGAGACGTCATTACCGGGGGAACACGTATGCATATTCAGGAGTCCCATTGGTCGTCCGCGTCCACCATCGCACCCGGTGGTGCGATGGGCGCGGCGGGCGGCAACGGACGCGGTGAGGGAGTGCGGTCAGCTCCGCTCCGCGTGGATGCACAGCGCAACCTCGAGCACGTGCTGCGCGCGGCGCGCGAGGTGTTCGGTGAGCTGGGGTACGGCGCGCCGATGGAGGACGTGGCCCGCCGTGCGCGGGTCGGTGTCGGCACGGTGTACCGGCGCTTCCCGAGCAAGGACGTCCTGGTCCGCCGGATAGCCGAGGAGGAGACGTCTCGGCTCACCGAACAGGCCAGGGTGGCGCTCGGCCAGGAGGAGGACCCGTGGCAGGCGCTGTCGCGGTTCCTGCGGACGTCCGTGGCCTCGGGTGCCGGGCGGCTGCTGCCGCCGCAGGTGCTGCGGGTCGGGGTCGCCGAGGACGGGTCCGACGACATCGGCGCGATCGTCGCGGACGAGGCGCGGGTGCCGCCGCAGCGGGTCCAGCCCGGGGCCGAGCTTCGGCTGGTCCCGGCGGAGTCGGGCTCCGGTTCCGCCGTGGGCGCCACCGGTTCCGGTGCGCCCGTGGACGATGCCGGTGCTTCGGCACTGCTCGAGGTCGTGGGGCAGTTGGTGGAGCGGGCCCGGGGCGCCGGTGAGCTGCGCGAGGACGTGACCGTGGCGGACGTACTGCTGGTGATCGCCACGGGAGCGCCGGCGTTGCCGGACGCGGCGCAGCAGGCTGCCGCGTCGGCTCGGCTGCTCGACATTCTGCTGGAGGGGTTGCGGTCCCGGCCTTCGTGACCGCGATCGGGTGACGTTTCGCCCCAGGGGCGGCGCGGGGTGGGCTTCTTCGCCCCGCGCCGCCCCTGCCCGTTCCCCCGCGTCGATGCCCGTTTCCCGAGTCCCTTCCGGCCCTCGGGTACTCGTTCGGGTGAATCCTCACTCTGCGATCTGGGAAGCCGCCTCGGACGAGTGGTATGCCCGTAGTACCGGGACTGAACAAAAGCCAATATGGCACTCTGCCCTGGTGTTGGGGACTGGGTCGGCTGGCGGCGGGGGCTTCCGCGATGGGCGTTGACGGGCGGGAAGATCCGGGGCCGGAGACGGCGGCGTCCGGGGCGGAGGCGGAGCCTCAGGTGCCCGAGCAAGGAGGGCGCGGGGTTCCGGCGCAGTGGGACCGCTCCGACTCCGGGGTGTTACCGCCGCGGGCGCCCTCCGACGCCGACCTGATCGACTGGATGCGGTCCGGGGAGGACTCGGCGTACGAGGAGCTGTACCGGCGGCACGCGGAGGCCGTACGCCGGTACGCGCGTACGTGCTGCCGCGACGCACACACCGCCGACGACCTGACGGCCGAGGTCTTCGCCCGCATGCTGCAGGCGGTCCGGGGCGGCTCCGGGCCGCAGCACGCCGTACGGGCCTATCTGCTGACGTCCGTGCGGCGGGTCGCCGCGACGTGGACGCGTTCCGCCCGGCGGGAGCAGCTCGTCGACGACTTCGCGGTGTTCGCGGCCCAGGCGTCGCGCGGGACCGAGGCGTCGGACACGGACACGCTCGACCTCGGCGCCGACGTGCGGGCGATGCACGAGGCCGAGCAGTCGATGGCGATGCGGGCGTTCCGTTCGCTGCCGGAGCGCTGGCAGGCGGTGTTGTGGCACACCGAGGTCGAGGACGAGTCGCCGAGCGAGGTCGCCACCCTCTTCGGGCTCGACGCCAACGGGACCCGGGTCCTGGCCAGCCGGGCGCGGGAGGGCCTCAAGCAGGCGTATCTGCAGGCGCATGTGAGCGCCACGCTCGCCGGTGACCCCGGCGTGTGCGGGCGCTACGCCGACCGGCTCGGCGCGTACGCCCGTGGCAGTCTGCGGACGCGGGCCGAGCGGGGGCTGCGCGCGCATCTGGAGGAGTGCGCGGCGTGCCGGCTGGCCGCCGGGCAGATCAAGGAGGTCGCGAGCGGGATCCCGGCCGTCGTACCGGTCGCGGTCATCGGCTGGTTCGGCGCGGCCGGGTACGCGAAGGTCGCCGCGCTCGTCGCCGGGGGCGCCGGAGCCGGGGCGGCCGGTGCGGCGGCGGCCGTGGCGGGCAAGGGTGCCGGCGGGGCCGCCGCGGAGGGGCTCGGCGGACCCGCGAAGGCCGGGATCGCCGTGAGTGTGGCCGGCATGGTCGCCGCGGCGGTGGCGATGGCGCTGACGGGCGGCGACGTCCGGCGGGAGGAGCCCGCCGCCGAGCCGTCCGCCACGCGGCCCGCCGTGGCCGCGCCGCGGCCGGATCCGTCGACGCCTCGGGACAGGCCCGCGCGGGGCGCGCCCGCGAGGGTGGTGCCGATGTCCAGGCCGTCACCGGCACCAAAGCCGAAGCCGACGCCCACGCCTACGCCGTCGCGGACCATGACCCCGGCACCGGCCGCGAAGCCGAAGCCCCCTCCCGCGCCGGCCCCGACCCCCGCGCCGCCGAAGCCGTCTCCGCCGCCGACCCCGTCACCGTCTGCCCCCGCCCCGCCCGCTCCCCCGGCCGTCTACCGGTGGAACGAGCTGCGGTACGGCGTCCTCGGCGACGGCACCGCGCCCGAGATGCGGCTCGCGGAGAGCAGTTGGGTCTGGCAGCGGTACGGGATGTCGATCGCCGGAAAGCGGTACGGCAACGGCGTGACCGTGCACGGCCGCTCCTCCGTGACCATCGATCTCAACCGCCGGTGCGACGCGTACGACGCGCTGGTCGGCGTCGACGACCTGACGCACGGCCTCGGCGAGGTCCGCTTCTCCGTCTACGGCGACGGGGTCCGGCTGTGGAGGTCCGGTCCGGTGCGGGGCGGGGAACCGGCGCTCCCGGTACGGGTGGATCTCCGTGGGCGGGAGACGGTACGGCTGGTCGTCGAGCCGCACGGCCGCTACGACCTGCCGGTGCCGGCGGACTGGGCGGATGCGCGGTTCAGCTGCGGGTGAGGGACCGGCCGTGCACGCCCGGTGCCGGGTCCGTGAGAACGGTCTCCAGGGCTCCGGCGAGGTCGGTGAGGGCGTCCGGCGGGCCGTGGATCGCGCCGGTGGCGTGTTCGGTGGCGTACGGGCGGGGCGGCCCGCTCGGCGTCGTACTGGTCGGGAGCGAGAGTGGGCGCGGGTGGTCGCCGAGGCGGGCGGCACGGTCGCGGCGCTGTCGGCCAGGGTGACCGTCGCGGTCTCGGCGCATCGGTCGTGCACGGAGGTGCGGGCGTTGCAGCCGGACTACGGCCGCCCGCTGCGGCCGGACTCGGGGTCGTGAAGAGGCCGTCGGCCGGCGCGCGGTTCGCCATGCCCCTGGGCCGGACAGGTCGTCGCCTCGGGCCCTGGGCCGGACAGGTCGTCGCCTCGGGCCCTGGGCCGGACAGGTCGTCGCCTCGGGCCCTGGGCCGAACCCGCCGCGTGCCGGGGTCAGACGTGTCGCGCCGTCGCTCCCGTGCCGAGGGCGCCTCGTTGGGGGGTGATGCCGGCCGGTACCGCGCGTTGTCTGGCGGGGGTGCCCGTCCAGCAGGTGCCTCGGCGGGAGAGGAGGCGGCGCAGCCAGAGTTCGAGGGCGACCAGGTCGGCGAGGCCGTCGAGCGGGAGGGGTTCGCCCTCGGCGGCGGCGCGGAGGGCCTTGCGGACGACTCGGGCCTCGACGATGCCCGCCTGGGCGAGCAGGGGGGTGTCGAAGAGGGTGATCAGGGTGTCGGCGGCCACACGGAGGCCGGTGCGGGCGGCGGCGTGCGAGGTGGCGTGGGAGGGGGCGCCCCAGCCGGGCGGGAGGTCGGTGACGCCGGCGCCCTCCAGGACCGTACGGAGGATCGCGGCGCGGGCGCCCGGCAGGACGCGGAGGGCTTCGGGGAGGGCGCGGCAGGCGCGGACGACCTGGTTGTCGAGGAAGGGGGTGTGCAGGCGCTGGGAGCGGATCTCCGCCGCCTGTTCGAGGACCCGGAGGTCCGCCGCGTGCCGGGCCAGGGCCGCGCGGGCGCGGAAGTCGCCGGGGCGCTGGCCGGGGCCGACGGTGGAGCGGCCCGTCGTCGCACCCAGGCGAATCGATACTTCTGCCAGGGCCTCGCCGGTGAGCCAGCGGGCGGCCGGGCCCGGTCTGGCCCAGGTGAGGGCGGCCAGGGAGGCGCCCACCGCGCCGCCGGGCTCCTCGAAGCGGCGCTGCATGAGGCGGTCGGCGAGGACCTCGACGCCGGAGCGGTACGGGGTGCGGGCCAGCTTCCGCGCCGCGCTGTACACGCGCGCGGGGACCATCACCGAGCCGTCGGCCTTGGCGAGGGCGGCGACCGGCCGGACCAGGTGGCGGCGCTTGCGGTCCATCAGGAGGTCGGCGAGGCGGGCGGGGTGGGCGTCCAGGACCTGGCGGGCGCCGTAGCCGGTGAAGTGGTCCGCGCTGCCGGAGGCGAGGCGGGCGCGGTGGCGGGCGGCGGTCACCAGCGAGGGCCCCGGCTCGTCGGTGAGGGGGACGTCGAGGTCGGCGTACGGGAGCACCTCCTCGCCGCCGGTCACGACCACGTGATGGAGGCGGGGGTTGGCGGCAAGGGTGCCCGCGCGTTCCAGTTCGGTCTCGCGGCCGGAGGTGACCAGGTCGTTGAAGGTGACGGCGAGGAGGCGCTCGCCGGCGCCCGTGCCGTGGCCGAGGACCGTGCCGGGGGCGCCCGGCAGACCGGCGGCGAGCAGGGCGAGCGTGCCGGAGGCGGGACCGCCGGAGACATCGGCGCCGATGCCGGGGACGGGCATGCCGCGGGCGGCGCGGCGCTCGGCGGGGCCCATGCCGGGGACCGGGCCGGGATCGACGTCGGGCACGTGCCGGGGGGCGGAGAGACGGACCCGCACGGATTCCACGAGGGCGTCGCGGACCGCGTCCACGGCGCTGTCCGGGTCGGCGGAGGGCGCGGCGACGGCGAGGGAGGCGACCGGCTCGTAGCCGGCGATCTCACGCGCCCCGGCGCGCAGGATCAGTGCGTGCCCCGGAGGAATGCGGCGCACGCCGTCGTACGGAGTGGAGTCCTGGAGGGCGTCCGGTACGTCGGGGGCGGCCAGCAGGGCCGCGAGGTGCCCGAAGTCGAGGTTGGCCTCGACGAGGTCGGCGAGGGGGAGGGCCGCCGTCGCATACGCCGTGCCGCCCGCCCAGGGGGTGTGGAAGACCGGGCGGGCGCCCGCGAGGTCGCCGCAGACGGTCACCCGGCGGCCGACCTGGACGACGGCGGTGTAGCTGCCGGGCCAGGCGGTGAGGTGGCGCAGGGCGCCGCCCCGGGCCGCGAACAGGCCCACGCGCAGCTGCTCGTCGGAGGCGCCGCAGATGCCGAGCACGGCGATCCTGGTCTGGACGTCGGCGGTCACGACCCGTACCTCGTCGGGGCGCCAGTCGCCGACGGCCCAGAGCGGGTCGGGGTCGCCCCACAGGAGGTGGGAGCCGACCGGGTGCACGCTCTCACCGTCGGGTCCGGTCGCGCCGGCGGAACCGAAGGCGGGCGCGCCAGCGGCGGTACTGCTCCATCCCACCAACCACCGCATCGACGCCTCCACAGGCTGTGGACAACCGGTGCACCGTACGAACGGTCCCCATGCTGCCACGAAGGAGGCTTGCCGGAGGCGTGTGGTCCGGCTTGTGCACCGCCGAGTGCGCCCCCGGGGAGCCGTGAACGCTCCCCCGTCATGCCCTCAGGTCGGCCCGGACGAGGGGTGGTTCACCCAGACGGACCCCGGGTCTACGACGCGAATGCGCCCCCGGTACGCTCCCCCAAAACACCTAACGCGCCCTCAACAGACGTGGTCGGAGCGGTATTCACGCTCGACGACCACCGTCGATTTTCGGCCAAATCGTCCTCGAAGGGCGAAGTCGGCACGCCCGCCGTACCGCCCCCGATGACGACACAGCGTCAACGCACAGTCCGGGAGGCGGAGTTCGCCCCCCGGACCGGTCCGCCGCCCGCGGGGATGTAGGCGGCGGTGTCCCCCAGCCCACTGGATCCAGTACAGCGGGCCGACCCACGCACCACCATGGAACCGCTCCCCCGGTGGCCGGAGTAGAGCGCACGGACAGGCGCACGGCCACACATCGGGAGCACATCACCACACTCCGTGCTGCGCCCGCACTTTCGTACGGACCACAATCCCGCCATCCGGATTTACGCCCCTTAACGCTTGGGATGCGGCGAACTACGCTGGGTTTACGAATGCCGCGTGCCTATGCCGCCGCGGCAGCCGTCTGTTCGAGGGGTGGCGCAATGTCCAGGGAGCAACGCGGGCCGAACGAAAAACTCGGCACCGTTCTCGCCCTCGCGGGAATCAGCAACGCAGGACTCGCGCGTCGCGTCAACGACCTTGGCGCCCAACGCGGGCTGACACTTCGCTACGACAAGACCTCGGTGGCGCGGTGGGTCTCCAAGGGCATGGTCCCCCAGGGTGCCGCGCCGCATCTCATCGCGGCCGCGATCGGGCAGAAGCTCGGCCGCCCGGTGCCGCTCCACGAGATCGGCCTGGCGGACGCGGATCCCGCCCCCGAGGTGGGCCTCGCCTTCCCCCGTGACGTCGGACAGGCGGTGCGCGCGGCGACGGAGCTGTACCGCCTCGACCTCGCCGGCCGCCGCGCGGGCACCGGCGGCATCTGGCAGTCCCTCGCCGGGTCGTTCGCGGTGAGCGCGTACGCCACACCCGCCTCGCGCTGGCTGATAACCCCGGCCGACAGTTCGGTGGCGCGCGAGGCGGGCTCCGCTGAGGGCTCCGGGTCGCCGCTGAAGGTCGGCCACAGCGACGTGCAGAAACTGCGCGAGGCCGCCGAGGACGCCAGGCGCTGGGACTCCAAGTACGGGGGCGGCGACTGGCGTTCGTCCATGGTGCCGGAGTGCCTGCGGGTCGAGGCCGCGCCGCTGCTGCTCGGCTCGTACTCCGACGAGGTGGGCCGCGCACTGTTCGGAGCGTCCGCGGAACTCACCCGCCTCGCAGGCTGGATGGCCTTTGACACGGGTCAGCAGGAGGCGGCGCAGCGGTACTACATCCAGGCGCTGCGGCTCGCGCGGGCCGCGGCCGACGTACCGCTCGGCGGGTACGTGCTCGCCACGATGTCGCTGCAGGCCACCTACCGCGGCTTCGGCGACGAGGGCGTCGACCTCGCGCAGGCCGCGCTCGAACGCAACCGGGGGCTGGCCACCGCGCGCACCATGAGCTTCTTCCGGCTCGTCGAGGCGCGGGCCCACGCGCGCGCGGGCGACGCGGTCGCCGCCGGGGCGGCCCTCAAGGCCGCCGAGGGCTGGCTGGAGCGGGCCCGCGACGGCGACAACGACCCGACCTGGCTCGGCTTCTACGGCTACGACCGGTTCGCCGCGGACGCGGCCGAGTGCTACCGGGACCTCAAGGCGCCGCGTCAGGTGCGCCGGTTCACGGAGCAGGCGCTGTCGCGGCCGACGGAGGAGTTCGTACGCTCGCACGGGCTGCGGCTCGTGGTGTCGGCGGTCGCCGAGCTGGAGTCCGGCAACCTCGACGCGGCATGCGAGCAGGGGGTGCGGGCGGTGGAGGTCGCCGGGCGCATCTCCTCGGCGCGCACGACCGAGTACGTGAAGGATCTGTTGCATCGCCTGGAGCCGTACGGGGACGAGCCGCGGGTCATTGAGCTGCGGGAGAGGGCGCGGCCCCTGTTGATGACGCCGGCGTAGGTTCGGGGCGCCTTCTCGTCTGCGGGGTCGTTGGCGGGTGCGGGTGCGTGGGGGGTGCTCGCGCAGTTCCCCGCGCCCCTGATGGGGCACGGCCCTGGGCGACCGGCATCGGAGAACGTGACCAGCGCCATGGGGACGGCTTCCGGGTTTGAGGGCATTGTCAGTGGTGCAGTGCACTATCGGAGTCGGGAGGTGGGGCGCGTGCGGAGGCAGGGCGCGTACGACTGCGATGTGCTCGTGGTCGGCGGCGGGATCGTCGGGTTGTCGACGGCGTATGCGATCACACGGGCCGCGCCGGGCACGCAGGTCACCGTGCTGGAGAAGGAGCCGGGCCCGGCCCGGCACCAGACCGGGCGGAACAGCGGCGTCATCCACAGCGGGATCTACTACCGGCCGGACTCGCTGAAGGCGCGGTACGCCGTCAGGGGCGCCGCCGAGATGGTCAAGTTCTGCGCCGAGTACGGCATCGAGCACGCCGTCACCGGCAAGCTGATCGTGGCCACCGAGAAGTCGGAGCTGCCCCGGCTGCACGCCCTGGTCCAGCGCGGGCGGGAGAACGGGATTCCGGTGCGGGAGCTGGGCGCCGCCCAGATCGCCGAGTACGAGCCGGAGGTGCGCGGGCTCGCGGCCATACACGTCGGCACCACCGGGATCTGCGACTACGTCGGGGTCGCCCGGCAGTTCGCGCGGGCGTCCGGCGCCGAGATCCGCTACGGCGCCGAGGTCGAGCGCATCGACCGGCGGGCCTCGCTGGGGGTCGCCGTCCGGATCCGGGGCGGCGGCGTCGTCCGCGGCCGGGTGCTGGTGAACTGCGCCGGGCTGCACTGCGACGAGGTGGCCCGGCTGACCGGGGACGACCCCGGGATGCGGATCGTGCCGTTCCGGGGCGAGTACTACGAGCTGGCGCGGCCCGAGCTGGTCCGTGGACTCGTGTATCCGGTGCCCGACCCGGCGTTCCCGTTCCTCGGGGTGCACCTGACCCGCGGGATCGACGGCGGCGTCCACGTCGGGCCCAACGCGGTGCCCGCGCTGGCCCGCGAAGGGTACGCCTGGGGGACCGTACGGCCGCGTGAGCTGGGGGCCACGCTGGCGTGGCCCGGGTCCTGGCGGATAGCCCGGCGGCACTGGCGGTACGGCGCGGGGGAGCTTCGCCGGTCGGTGTCGAAGAGGGCGTTCACGGCGGCGGTGCGGCGGTTGCTGCCGGCGGTCTCGGAGGGGGATCTCGTGCCCGCGCCCGCAGGCGTGCGCGCTCAGGCCGTGCTCCGCGACGGGACGCTGGTGGACGACTTCATGATCCGGGAGGGAGCGCGTGCGGTGCACGTGCTGAACGCGCCCTCGCCCGCGGCGACCGCGTCCCTGCCGATCGGGCGGGAGGTCGGCAGAAGGGCACTGGCGGCGCTGGCCGAGGCGTGACGGGGTGGTGGTCGCACGCTTCCGGGCGGTGGCGCCGGGCCGGCGCGGGACCACCGGAGGGTGCCGCGGGGGCGTGGGCCCGGAGGAGACGTAAAATCGGGGCACTGTGTCTGACTCCGCCGATGCCCCCGAGCCCCGCACCCCCGGTGCCTCCCTTCGACCCACCCGGGTCAAGGGTGAGCCGCGTTTTCCCGACGGGCCCAAGCCGGATCCCGCCGGGTCGCACTTCGAGCGGCGGATCAGGAGTTTCCAGCCACGCCGGAGTCGGGTGACGGCCGGGCAGGCGGACGCCCTGCAGCGGCTGTGGCCCAAGTGGGGGCTCGACATCGACGGGCGGGCGCTGGATCTCGTCGAGCTGTTCGGCGACGAGAAGCCGGTCGTGCTGGAGATCGGGTTCGGGATGGGCGAGGCGACCGCGCGGATGGCCGCCGCCGATCCGGACACCAACGTGCTCGCCGTGGACGTGCACACACCGGGCCAGGGAAACCTGCTGAACCTCGCGGACCAGTACGGCCTGACGAACGTCCGGGTCGCGAACGGCGACGCGATCATTCTCCTGCGGGAGATGCTCCCGCCCGCCTCGCTGCACGGGCTCCGGGTGTACTTCCCCGACCCCTGGCCGAAGAAGCGCCACCACAAGCGACGGCTGATCCAGCCGGAGTTCCTCACCCTCGTCGCGTCACGGCTGGCGCCGGGGGCGATCGTGCACTGTGCGACGGACTGGGAGCCGTACGCCGAGCAGATGCTGGACGTGCTGAGCGCGCACCCCGACTTCGAGAACACCCGGGCCGACGGCGGCTTCGCGCCACGTCCCGACTTCCGGCCGCTGACCCGTTTCGAGGGGCAGGGACTGGACAAGGGTCATGTGGTGAACGATCTGCTCTTCCGCCGCGTACAGCAGCGTGAAGACCAGCAGGAGCGACAGCGGACACGGCAGTCCGGACAACCCGAACACCCCCCCACAGGCGTCTGAAGGCCGTCGTTCGGACGGAAGCCGGCGGCGCGCGCGGTCCGGCGGGCCGCCCCCATGCGCCGTCGCGGGCGGGCCCCTCCCTCGTTAGGGTCAATGCAATGGCCACCAGTCCCCCCTACCCGACGCATCCCCCCGGCTCCGCCGACGGGTACGCGTTCAGGCCCACGCGCTGGTGGCAGCGGAAGGGCATCAGATACGGCGCGCTGACCGCGCTGCTCGGCCTCTCCGGCTTCGTCATCCTCGCGCTCGTCCGCGAACAGACCGGCACCGAGGGGTTCCTCGTCGGACTGGGGCTGGCCCTGCTGCCCGTGCCGCTGCTCATGACCGCCTTCCGGTGGCTGGACCGGGTGGAGCCGGGGCCCTGGCGGAACCTGGTGTTCGCGTTCGCCTGGGGAGCCTGTGCGGCGGCGCTGATAGCCATCGTGGCCAACAGCTTCGCGACGCGCTGGATAGCGACGGCCACGGCCGATCCCTCGCACGCCGACACCCTGGGTGCCACGGTCATAGCGCCCGTGGTCGAGGAGACCGCCAAGGCCGCGGCCGTCCTGCTCGTCTTCCTGTTCAGGAGACGGGACTTCACCTCGATCGTGGACGGGGTGGTGATCGCCGGGTTCACCGCGACCGGCTTCGCGTTCACCGAGAACATCCTCTATCTGGGCACCGCCTTCGGGACGGACCAGCTCAGCGGGGGGAGCGGGCTGACGTCGGTCACCGCGGCCACGTTCTTCGTACGGGTGATCATGTCGCCGTTCGCGCATCCGCTGTTCACCGTGCTGACGGGGATCGGCTTCGGGGTGGCGGCGGTCGCCGCGGACTGGCAGCGGGGGCGGCGCGTCCTCGTCCCGCTGAGCGGCCTGTTGCTCGCCATGGCGATGCACTCGGTGTGGAACGGGTCGGCGACGTTCGGGGAGTACGGGTTCTTCGCGGTCTACGCGGGGTTCATGGTGCCGGCGTTCGGACTGCTGACCTGGTGGGTGATCTGGGCCCGGCAGCGGGAGTTGCGGACCGTGCGGGAGGCGCTGCCTGCGTACGCGGCCGCGGGATGGCTGACACCGGCCGAGCCGTACGTGCTGGGGTCGATGCGGGCCCGGCGGGTGGCGCGGGAGTACGCGGCGCACCACTTCGGGAAGGCCGGGGCCCGGTCGGTCGCGGAGTACGAGGCGTACGCGACGCGGCTGGCGTTCCTCCGGCACCGGGGGCTGCGGGGGCGGGCCGGGAGTGACTTCGCCCTGCGCGAGCGGGAACTGTTGTTCGAGCTGTGGCGACGGCGGGAGGTGGCCCGCCCGGCGATGGGGTACGCCGGACGGGACGCCGTGCCCGGGCCCGGGCACGGCCATGGATACGGCTACGGATACGGATACGGGTACGGGGCGCACGCCGGATACGGCGGGTACGGGCCCGCCCACCCCCAGCCGGCTGCCTACGGGGTGGCCGCGTACCCCTCGTACAACCCGTACCGGTCCTAGCGCCCGTCGCCCGGGCCGCGGGCTAGGCCGAGGCCTCGGTCAGGCGGCGCAGTTCCTCGGGGGTGAGGGTGAGGTCGGCGACGGCCAGGAGGTCCGGGAGCTGGTCCAGGTTCCGCGCGGACGCGATCGGCGCGGCGACCGTCGGCTGGGCGGCGAGCCAGGCGAGGGCGACAGTGGCGTGGGCGGCTCCGCGGGACTCCGCGATCTCGTCGAGGGCGGCGAGGACCCGGGTGCCGGCCGGGGTTTCCAGGTAGGCGCCGGCGCCGGCCGCCCGGGGGCTGTCGACGGTCGTGCCGGGGCGGTACTTGCCCGTGAGGAAGCCCTTGGCGAGGGCGAAGTACGGGACGGCGGAGAGCCCGGCGTCGGCGGCGACGCTCTGGAGCGGGCCCTCGTAGGTGTCCCGCGAGACCAGGTTGTAGTGGGGCTGGAGGGCCACGTAGCGGGCCAGGCCCTCGGCGTCCGCGAAGTCCAGGGACTCCTTCAGCCGCTCGGGGGTGATGTTGGACGCGGCTGTCGCGCGGACCTTGCCGGCCTTCACCAGGTCGTCCAGGGCGGTGATGATCTCCTCCACGGGCACCTCGGGCTTGTCGAAGTGCGTGTAGTAGAGGTCGATGTGGTCCGTACCGAGCCGGGCGAGGGAGGCGTCGGCCGCGGCCTTGATGTTGGCCGCCGTCAGGCCCTGGTACTCGGGGTGCTGGCTCACCTTGGTCGCGACGACCACGTCGTCCCGGTTGCCCCGCGACCTGATCCACCTGCCGATGATCCTCTCGGACTCGCCGCCCGTGTTGCCCTCCACCCAGGCCGAGTAGGAGTCGGCGGTGTCGACGAAGTTGCCCCCGGCGGCCGCGTAGGCGTCGAGGACGGCGAAGGACTGTGCCTCGTCGGCCGTCCACCCGAAGACGTTGCCGCCGAGGGAGAGGGGGAAGACCTCGATGTCGGACGTGCCCAGCTTGCGAAGAGAAGTCATGTCCAACGTCAACCGACGCGGCGGACGCCCGCATTCCGGCCCGACGTGAACGTCGTATGAACCCACGCGAGCGTCGTGTCGGCAGCCGTGCCGCCACCCCGGGGAAAACGGACGCCGCGCGGTCCTCACGGACCCGCGCGGCGTCGCTGCTTCCTTCTCACGGCCGGTTCTACGGGGTCAGGCCCTTGCTGCGCAGCCACGCCGCCGGGTCGATGCCGCTGGCGGAGCCGCCCGGGTGGACCTCCATGTGGAGGTGGGCGCCGGTCACGTTGCCGGTGGCGCCCACGCGGCCGATGACGTCACCGGTGGCGACCTTCTGGCCGACGCTGACGCCGATGGAGGACTGGTGGGCGTACCAGATCTCGGTGCCGTCATCGAGGGTGAGGACGGTCTTGTAGCCGTACGAGCCCTCGTAGCCGGCCTGCGTGATGGTGCCGCCGTGGACGGCCTTGATCAGGGTGCCGGTCGGGGCGGCGAAGTCGAGGCCGGTGTGGTAGCCGGAGGACCAGTAGGGGCCGGCCTGGCCGAAGGTGGAGGTGAGGGTGTACGAGGAGGTGGGCAGCGTGAACTGCTTGGCGAGGGAGGCGAGACGCTCGGCCTCCTTCTTCGCCGCGGCCTCCTCCGCCGCCTTCTTCTTGGCGGCGGCCTCCTTGGCCTCGGCTTCCTTCTTCTCCTTGGCGGCCAGTTCGGCGGCCTTGTCCGCGGCAGCGGTCTGGGCGGCCTCGGCGGCGGCCTTGTCGAAGGCGTCCTGCTGGGACTCGGCCTGGGCCATGATGCGGGCGCGCAGCGCCTCACCGGCGTCCGCGGCGCCCTGCTGGGTCTCGGCGGCGCTCAGGCCGGCGCTGCTGAGCGGCGTCCTGGAAGCCTCGGGCTCCGGCTCCTCGGCCTCGTCCTCGAAGACCGAGCCGACGTTCGGCATGTCGGGCATCGAGATGGACACCGGGGCCTTGCCGGACTGCGCGCTGGCCATGCCGGCGCCGCTGACGGCGGCTATGACACCGACGCCGAGAACCGTGGAGCTGCGGCCGAGGCCGCCACGAGCGAGTACGCCGGTCTTCTTGGCGACGCGGTGCCGACCGCGAGCGGGGCGGAGGGAGTCCTCGCTGGGATTCCACTCCTGCCAGGGGCCCTCGTTGTCGCTGTTGTAGCTGCCGTAGCCGAACGTCCGGCTCTCGCCTTCGCGTTGGCTCGGCACGAACGGGGCTTCGGTCGCGGACCGGTTCGACGCCACGTGGGCGTACTCCTTCCTTCCTCCTCGCCTACCGGGTTAGCTGACGGGTTCGGAGCAGGAAGGTCTCCTACGCGCGTAAACCGGTCGTGCGGACTGCCACGACGGTCTCCGTGCGATTCACCCCAGGGTGGTGGTTCCCCGGTTCCCTTGCGGGATTCGGCGCGTGAGCACGGAGCCGTCTCTTGTGACGGCTGGGACGACCGCGCTGCGTTATCGAACGTTAATAGACGCGAGTACTCCAATCCAAGCTGTTCTGAATGATCGTTCCGACCCCCCTGCTGGACTTTACGGGTCATGAGGGGTTTAAAACGGGCGAGTTGACTTGCCTCAGGAGTAACAAAAGTTCTGACGGGACATCAGCATCTCTACGGAGAAACGTCGCACAGTCACGCTGGGTGGCAGAGAGGCCCCCGCGGACCCTCGCAGCCCATGCACCCGCACCGCACCCGCATCCGCCCGATGTCACGGGCGGCGGACCGCCAGCAGGGCCATGTCGTCCGTCGTGCTGTCCCCCGTGTGCCGGCGCACCTCGTCCGCGAGGGTCGTCACCAGGGCGCGTGGAGCGGAGAAGACCCGTCCGGACAGGCGCTCGACCGGGTCGTAGAAGACACCGCACGCGTCCCGCGCCTCCGACAGCCCGTCGGTGTGGAAGAGAAGGGTGGCACCCGGCGGAAACCCGGTCTCCTCCGCGCGGTCGGGCCAGGCGCCCAGGTCCTCCATGCCCAGCGGGAGGGCCGGCCGCGACGTGTCCAGCGTGCACAGGGTGCCATCGGCGAGCAGCAGCAGCGGGGAGGGGTGGCCCCGGTTGACGATCCGGGCGCGCCCGGCGCCGTGCGGGAACTCCGCCAGCACGGCCGTCACGAACCCCTCGTACTCCACCGCCGCGTCCCGCAGCGCCGCCTCCCGCCGGGTCGTCTCCCGGGCCAGCGCCCGTTCCAGCCGCTGGGCGACCGCCTCCAGCGTCGACTCCTGCTCGGCCGCCTCCCGGAACGCGCCGATCAGCACCGCCACCGCCGACACCGCGCCCAGCCCCTTGCCGCGCACATCGCCCACGATCAGCCGTACGCCGTGGGGCGAGTCCTGCACCGCGTACAGATCGCCCCCGATCGACGCGCCCGCCTGCGCGGCCTCGTACCGCGCGGCGATCTCCAGCCCGCCGATCCGCTCCTGCGGCACCGGCAGGACGGCTCGCTGCGCCGCCTCGGCGATCTCCCGGGCGGTGGCGAGCCGGGCGTCGCTGCGGCGGACGAGACGGTTGATCAGCACGGCGAGTACGGCGACGGTGATCACCGTGGCGATCTCGGTGATCGCGTCCACCTGACTCGTGTCGCCGTAGTAGCCGCGCACGGCGCTGACCCCGGAGACCGAGACGATTCCGGTGATCACCGTGCCGTGCAGCGAGAACAGCGGGGCGGCCACCAGGGGCGCGGCGGTGAAGAAGGGGATCGCCGTGAACTCACGCGGGGTGAAGTGGTCGTAGAAGAGGCCGACGGTGATCAGCAGGGCCGGGACGGCACGAGTGAGCGTACGGACGTACGAGAACCGTCGTCCGACCGGCTCCCTCACACCCGCCACCCGTTCTCTGTACCCACGGACTCAGGGTTTCCGGGGGCGGGACGCGGGGCCAGTCGGCGGGGCCGAGTGGGCTAGGGCCAGGGAATCCAGCCGGGCTCAGCCCGCCGTCAGTCCCGTCAGTCCCGTCAGCTCGGGCAGGGGGAGCGTGTGCTGGGTCTGGAGGACCTTCGCGCGGAGGTAGCGGACGTTGTGGGCGGTGGTGAAGACGCCGGTGGGGACGCGGTGGCGGACGCCCACGCCGAGGTCGCGGAGCTGCCGCGCCTTGTCGGGGTTGTTCGAGAGCAGGTCCAGCGCGTCGACACCGAGGGCACCCAGCATCTGGGCCGCCGCGGTGTAGTCACGGGCGTCCTCCGGCAGGCCGAGTGCCGCGTTCGCCTCGTACGTGTCGAGCCCCTGGTCCTGGAGGGCGTACGCGTCGAGCTTGTTGTAGAGGCCGATGCCCCGGCCCTCCTGGCGGAGGTAGAGGAGGACGCCACCGCGCTCGGCGATCCGCTCCACCGCCTCGCGCAGCTGCGGACCGCAGTCGCAGCGGGCCGAACCGAAGACGTCGCCGGTCAGGCACTCCGAGTGCAGTCGGACCAGGGGGTCCGTGCCGGGGGCGGGGTCGCCGAGGACGAGCGCCAGGTGCTCCTGGCCGTCGACGAGGCCGTGAAAGGTGACCAGTTCGGCGTCGACGGCGTAGCCGTCCTGGAAACGCAGCGGCACCCGGACGCGGGCACGCGGGGTGGCAGCGGGAATGTCGGGCATGCGGGTTCTCCGGTCCTGGTGCGGGGTGTCGCTGTGCTTCAGTTTTGAAGCACAGCACTCGGAGCGACCCTAACCCCTGCTTCAAATTTCAAGCAACTGGTTTGGGGATACGTCACATTCCCGTCACGCAGGACGGCCGTGCGCCTGTCACGACTCAGGACGGCCGTGCGCCCGTCACGTCCGGTCCGGCTCGTCCTGCTGGCTCGACGAGCATGCGCGGCGGCGCCACGGGAGGTCGTCCGAGGCGGGGGCCGTCCGGGGGTTCCCGCCCTGGATCGCCGCCGCGATGGCCGTGCAGATCTCCTCGAACTGGCCGATCTGCTCGGGACCGAGATGGTCGAAGACGGCCCTGCGCACCGTCTCGACATGCCCCGGCGCGGTGCGCTCCAGCAGGGTCATGCCCTCGTCGGTGAGGACGGCGACGCTGCCGCGCCTGTCCCACTGACAGTCCTCGCGCCGCACCAGGCCGTCCTTCTCCAGCCTGGTCACGACATACGTCAGCCGGCTGCGCGTGATCTTGAGCCGCTCGGCCAGCTCGGTCATCCGCATCCGGCGCTCCGGCGCCTCGGAGAGGGCGGACAGCATGGAGTAGTAGAGGTGCGGCAGGCCGGCCTCCTGCTGGAGCTGGCGGTCGAGCGCGTCCTCCAGGAGGGAACTCGCGGCCACGTAGGCGCGCCAGGCACGCTGTTCGTCGGGGGTGAGCCAGCGGGTCGTCATACGTACAGTGTAGTTATTGTTTAAAACTTGAACCAAGGGAGCGCCGTCCATGCCCCAGCCCTACGTCCTGTTGTCCGCCGCCGTCTCCCTCGACGGCTTCCTGGACGACACCGGACCCGAGCGGCTGCTGCTGTCGAGCCCGGCCGACTTCGACCGGGTCGACGAGGTGCGCGCGTCCGTCGACGCCATCCTGATCGGCGCCGGCACCCTGCGCACCGACAACCCCCGCCTGCTGGTCAACTCCCCCGAGCGCCGCGCGGCCCGCGTCGCCGCCGGGCTCCCCGAGTACCCGCTCAAGGTCACGGTCAGCGCTTCCGGTGATCTCGACCCGGCCGCGCGGTTCTGGCACACCGGCGGCCAGAAGGTCGTGTACACGACGGACAAGGGCGCCGAGCGGCTGCGCGGGCTGGACCTGCCGACGGGACCGGACGGTGTGGCCGTGGTGCCCGTCGGCCCCGAGCTGGAGTGGACGGCCGTCCTCGACCACCTCGCGGACGTACGCGACGTCAGGCGCCTCATGGTGGAGGGCGGCGGGCTCGTGCACACCCAGCTGCTCCGGCAGGGGCTCGCGGACGAGGTGCAGCTGGCCGTGGCACCGGTGTTCGTGGGCGAGGCGGACGCGCCGCGACTCTTCGGGACGGGCGCGTACCCCGGGGGGCCGAGGAGCCGGCTCCGGCTGCTGGAGACCCGGCCGGTCGGCGACATCGTCCTCATCCGGTACGCCCCCACCGTCCCCGGCGCCGGACGGGCCGTCTCCCCCGCCGACCGCCACTGGCTGGACCTGGCCTGCGAACTGGCCGCCGCGTGCCCGCCCTCGCGGACCGCGTTCAGTGTGGGGGCCGTCGTGGTCGCCGAGGACGGTACGGAGCTGGCCCGCGGCCACTCCCGCGAGGGCGGCGACCCCGTGGTCCACGCGGAGGAGGCCGCCCTCGCCAAGATCGACCCGGCCGACCCGCGCCTCGCCTCCGCCACGGTCTACAGCAGCCTGGAACCGTGCGCCCGCCGCGCCTCCCGCCCCGCGCCCTGCGCCCGGCTGGTCCTCGACGCGGGCATCCGGCGGGTCGTCACGGCCTGGCGGGAGCCGGACACGTTCGTCGAGGACGCGGCAGCCGGGAACGCGGTGCTGGCGGCGGAGGGGGCGGTGGTCGTCCTGCTCGCGGACTTCGAGGCGCGGGCACAGGCACCCAACAACCACCTGGCCGGCTGAGACCGACCGAACGCCCCCCTCCCAGCCCTCTCGGCGCCTTCGCCCTCCCCCGAATCAACCCGTGTGCTCGCGGTCCCGCAGATGGCGTACACTGGTTTCAACGACGCGGGGTGGAGCAGCTCGGTAGCTCGCTGGGCTCATAACCCAGAGGTCGCAGGTTCAAATCCTGTCCCCGCTACTGAAAACCTGGGGCCGGAATCCGATCAAGGATTCCGGCCCCAGGTGTTTGTGCGGCACCCACTCACCCGCTCGCCCGGGGCCGAGCACCACGGACCGCCGCCACCGCGTCCGTGTACGGCTCGCGAGTGAGGTCCTCCGGCGCGATGCCCAGATCGCGGAGCACCGCGCGGATGTCGTCGAGGGCCCCGGCGACCTCGTCCTCCCCCTGCACCAGGCTCTCGACCTCCAGGAACGTGCCGTCCAGCTCGGGGACCCGTACCAGCGTGGCGAGCATCCGCCGGCCGTACGCCTCGAAGGAGTGGCTGCGGCAGCGCTTCTCGAACACGATCGCCGGCACATAGCCGAGGTGCCGCAGGATGGCGTGCGCGACCTGTGAGTCCCCGACCCGCGTCTCGTACAACGGGTTTCGAACCGGACGCCTCGTCCACGGCCGCCGCCTTGAAGGTGAGGAGGGTCCGCCGGTCCCCCGTGCCGTGGTCGGCCAGGAACCGCAGCCGCAGTTCCTCGTCCCGGGCGCGCAGGCTGCCGTCGGGCAGGTCGTAGTACGTGTCCTGGTACGTCTCGGACCTGCCCTCACCCCACTCGTCGAGCATCCGTGCGACCGCCTCCGGCGCGCGGACCCGGGCCTTCAACTCCGCCTCGATCACGAGCCGTTCCTCTCCTCGCCCACCGCACTCCCCTCGGCCCCCGTGGTCCCACTGTCCCCCGCCGGCTGTCTCCCGGGGAGGGACCGTCGTGTGGACATGGGTGGAAGGAAGGGAGGAGGAGCGGCTACCCGCGCCCTCAGCCGTGGGCCCGCGCCGTGAGGTAGGGGTCGCGGCGCAGGACGTCGCGGCTGCCGAGGAGGGTGCCGGCGGCCAGGCCCACGGCGGGAAGCACCAGCGCGGCGGCGGCCCAGGCCGGTCCGGGCAGGGCGTCCGCGCGGGAGATGGGCAGGCCGAGGAGGTCGCTGAGCGGGCCGGCCAGAGCCACGGACACACCCGTACCGACGAGGACGCCCACCCCACCGGCCGCCCCACCCGTGAGGACGGCCTCGCCGAGCAGGATCCTGCGGAGCTCCGAGCGCCCCGACCCGAGAATCCGCAGGACGGCGAACTGCCCGAGCCGGGCCCGTGCACTGTCCCCCGCGCGTACCGCCCCGAGCCCGACGGCACCGACCGCCAGCACCAGCACCCCGGCCCGCATCGCGAGATCGGCCACCCCGAACAGACCGGGCAGGTCACGCACTCGGTCGGACACGGGTGACGCCGAGAACCCGTCCGCCTGGAGGGACTTGGTCACGGCAGCCACCTGCCTCTGATGCCCGACCCGTACGACGGCGGACTGCGCCCCCTCCTTCGCACGGAAGGTCTCCGGCGTCTGTCCGGCGCGCGCCGCGGCCAGCAGCGCGGCCGTGTGCTGCGCGAGGTAGGCGACATCGGGACCGTCGGCCTGCCAGGCGGGGTCGTAGAGGGCCGTGACCCGCAGCCTGATGACCTCGGTCGTACCGGACGCCGCACCCGTCGCCCGGGTGTACCCGAACGCGACGGTACGGCCGAGGAGCGGCGCGAAGTCGGTCCCCTGCGCGCGGGCCGGCAGAGCGACCTCGTCCCGCCCGAGCCCACCGGAGGCCGCCGGGTTCCGCCCCTGCACGACGGGCAGGTCGTCCCCCGGCGTCAGGGTGTGACCGGCCAGGTCGTACGTCCCCTCCTCCGCGGCGTACAGCACGGACGGGTAGTCGGCGACGACCTGCCGTACGCCCGGCACGGACGCGGCGTCCCGCAGAGCCGAGGTGGTGAGCGGGCGGACCGAGGTGTCGCCCTCGAACGAGGACAGTTCGATCTGGGTGAGCCCGCCCGAGCCGAGCACGTCCCGCTCGACGGCTTCGGCGGCGCCGGCGGCCACCCCCGCGGACGTGGTCAGCAGCGCGGCCAGCACGGTGAGTGCCGGCAGCGCCCTGCGCAGCGAACGAGCTTCCCGCGTCCAGGTGTACAGACTCCAGCGGCTCATCCGAGGCTCCCCTCCCGGGCGTCCCGCAGGCCGGCGGCCGACAGCACTCCCCCGTCGAGCACATGCCGCCGGTCGCAGCTCCCGGCGACCGCCGCGTCGTGCGTGACGAGCAGGACGGCCGCGCCCCTCTCCGCACACGAACGCAGCGCGGCCATCACCGAGTCCGCGGTCCTCGGGTCGAGACCCGAGGTCGGCTCGTCGGCCAGGACGAGCGCCGGCCGCTTCACGGCCGCCCGCGCGACGGCGATGCGCTGCCGCTGCCCGCCGGAGAGTTCGGTGACCCGAGAGTCGGCCAGATCCGCCATGTCCAGATCGCCGAGGAGCGCCCGGGCCTGCGTACGGTGCCGGGCGAGCCGGGGGCCGAGGGCGGCGGCCACGTTCTCCCAGGCGTTCAGGAACGGCAGCAGTCCCAGATCCTGCAGGACGATGCCGATCGACCGCCGCCGCAGCAGATCCCGGCCGGCCGTGGACAGGGCCCCGGTGTCCGTCCCGGTGATGTGCAGCGAGCCCGCGGCCGGCGAAAGGATCAGCCCGAGGAGGGCGAGCAGCGTGCTCTTGCCCGAACCGGACGGGCCCTCGACGGCGGCCATCGTGCCCGCGCCGAGCGTGAGATCCGCACGGGTCAGACCACCGCCGGACGCGTAGCCGAAGGCCAGGCCCTCGGCCACGACGGCGGGCGGGGCGGCGGGCGGGGCGGCGGTGTTCATGGGGGGGTGTCCTTCCGGGGTGGGGAGACGGACGAAACCGGATGGGCGCGCGGCCGGGCGAGAGGGCGAGTTCCTCCGGCTCGCCGCCGAGAAGGTCACGCGAGGAGGTAGTACGCCGCTCTGGTGGCGTCCGCAGAGGCCGCGCCACCCGGCGAGGGGGCGTACAGGTCGGGGAATCCGGTGTCGCTGTAGCGCCGGAGAAGCCGGGGCAGGTCGTCCCAGAGGCTCTGCGGGATGCTCTGATCGGAGGCGAGCGCCGCCTGGACCGCGTCCGAGGCGGTCACCAGGTCCCCCGCGCGCAGCGCCCCGCGGGCCTGCTCCGTGAGGTCGGTGCCCTCGGTGAGCCGCGCCGCCTGGGCCGTGCATCCGGCGTCCGCGAGCACGACCACGACGCGCAGCGAACGGGCGGACAGTTCCCCGTCTCTCCCACCGTCCGGCGCCTCCACGGCCGTACGCCCGCAGCCCAGCCCGAATTCCGCGCGTGCCGCCATGACGCCGTACCACCGGCGCTCGTTCTCCCGCGTCAGACGCCCCGGCACCGTCAGCCGAGCCGCCTCCGCCGCCCCCTTGGCGGCCTGTGGTCCACAGGTCAGGGCCAGCCGGTGGCATGTCATGGCGAGCAGCAGCCGATCGGACGGTTCGAGGCCGGCGTCCGCGCCCATCCGCTTCAGCCGCCGCTCGAGCCAGTACGGCGTGCGCTCCTGCTGAGCGCCGGCCGTCAGAGCCCGCGCGGCGTCGTAGGTGGCGGTCAGCGTGCCCAGTTGGGCCGGCGTCTTCGCGACGAGGCCGTCGGGCCGGACGTGACCCACCGGCTCGGGGAGCGAGCCGGCTGCGTGGCCGGTCCCGTCGCCGCCGACCATGAGGGCGCGCCGGACCAGCCAGCGGGTCTGGGTGTCGGCATCCGACAGCACCGGCACCAGGCAGTCGTGCGTCCGCCGGGTCAGCCGGTCGAGCAGCAGGGTCAGGGCGGCCCGCTGGATGGGGTCGAGGGCGGCGCACCCCGCGGCCAGCCGGGCGTCGGCACCCCGCACCGCACGCGTCGCGCGGGCCCGTACGCCGACCGCGCGCAGGGCCTCCGTCGCGTAGAGCGCCGGTACGGCCTGCTCGGCACGGGAGGTGTCCGCGGCGAGGGTCTCCAGCCGGGCCCGGGGCACCTCGCCGTCCCGCCCCAGGCAGGTCAGGGTCTGGAGGAAGGCGGCCCGCGTGGCGAGCGAGGTGAGGGCGTCGTCCCCGGCGTCCGGCGCGGTCAGGTACCCGAGCGCCTCGCGCCCGGCCCGTTCCCGCAGCCCCGCCCGCCCGAGAACGGCGGCGGCCTCACGGCTCCCGTCCGCGCCCTTCCCCGTGAGGGCGAGGCACACGTAGTGGGCCCGCCATGCCGGGGTGTCGAGGACGTCGGTACGGGCGAGTTCGGCGAGACGGTCGGTCCGAACCGCAGGCACGCCCGTATCGCCTCCGCCCCGGGGCCCCGCCGCGAGGGACGCCTCCAGACGCCCGTACGCGGTCGGGTACAGCGCGGGATCGCGCCCGACATCGGCGCGGGTGGCGCGTACGAGATCGTTCGCGCCGCGCAGGGCGTCGAGTTGTGCGGCCAGGTCGGCACCGGGTGGCACGGGCCGTTCCACCGGCCCGCCGCCGAACACCGCGGCCCCGAGAGCCGCCGTGGCGGCGACCGCACCCACCGACAGGAGCACCCGGCGCCGACGGTCCACGTGCTCCCTCACCGCTCAGTCGTTGGCACAGGCCGAAGCGAACGCTTTGACACCGGACTTGAAAGCACCGCCGTCGGAGCAGGTGGTGATGCTCGTGTTGAGCGAGCCTCCCGGGTCGGCGATACCGCTGATGTCGGCGATCCACGTGTTCTGGTTCGTCCAGCTGACCTGCCGGGTGCTCTCGCTCACCGGCGTACCGCTCGGGCTCAGCGCGAGGGTCGCCTGCCAGCCGTTGGCCTTCACCGTCGCCGTGTTGCTGATCCTGCTGACCGGGTACCTCGCCCCGCCCCTCATGGTCTTCGTCGACGTCTTGAAGGAGCACTTGTCGGCGTAGGCGTTGCACTGCCACGCGCTGACCTCGACCCGCGCGCCCGTGCCGGGCAACGGCGTCGACCCGGCGTCCGAGATGGCCGCGGTCGGCACGGCGGACCCCACCACCAGCATCCCGACGAGCCCCGACGTCAGCAGGATCCTCTTCATCCGCCCCTCCCCGTGTTCACGGCACGTGCAGACAGACATGCCGCCCAACCAGGCGACGAACTGCATATGTTGCGCAAATACCGAGAAGTGACCAAAAAGCGACGCATGTATGTGTCCTTCACTCTGACCCACTCTCGGAACAAACCAGAAGAAACCATCCGGCGGCAGGGCGCCCCGGTCACAAGTCGTCCGCGGACCGAAGGACGAGTGACCGGTTTCAGCCATCCGGCAGTCGGCATCGTTCACACCTGAGCGTGACAGCGGACGTCATGCGGCAGCGGTCCTCCCTACTCCCCTCTGTCACACGCACAGCCCCGGCCGGCGAGCCGCCCCCCGCCCGGCGTGCCAGGCTCGGGAGCGCGCGGAACGAGGTCCGCACCCGCGAGGAGGCTGTGCGCATGCCGGTCGGTACGGACGGGTCCGGGGGCTCCCCGCCTCCGGACCCGAGGACGCTTCTGCGGAGCCGCGCCTACCTCGTGCTCCTGTTGATCGCCGCCCTGATCGGCCTGCCGGTGTCCGCGGCGGCCTTCGGGTTCCTCGCGCTGGTCGGGGAGGTCCAGCCGCTGATCTACTCGGATCTGCCCAAGTCCTTGGGTTTCGGCGGAACTCCGTCCTGGTGGCCGCTGCCCCTGCTCGCCGTCGGGGGACTGCTGGTAGGTCTGACGGTCCGATACCTGCCGGGGCACGGCGGTCATGAACCGAGCGCCGGGTTCCAGCCCGGCGGTGTGCCCACGCCCGTCGAACTCCCCGGCATCTTCCTCGCCGCCTTGGCGACGCTCTGCTTCGCCGCCGTCCTCGGCCCCGAGGCACCCCTCCTGGCACTCGGCAGCGGCCTCGCCGCCGGTGCCGTGCGGTTGGTCAGACGCGATCCGCCGGAGCAGATGAGCGCGGTGCTGGGCGCGACGGGAAGTTTCGCGGCCGTCAGCTCCCTGCTGGGATCGCCTCTGCTGGGGGCGTTCCTCCTGATGGAGGCCTCCGGGCTGGGCGGGGTGATGATGACGGCGGTGCTGGTACCCGGGCTGCTGGCCTCGGGCATCGGTGCGCTCGTCTTCGTCGGGCTCGGCTCCTGGACCGGGCTGGGCACGTACTCCCTGGTCCTGCGCGACGTACCCGAGGCCGTGCGCCCGACAGCGGCGGAGTTCGGCTGGGCTCTGCTCATCGGACTGTCGGCCGCGCTCGTGGCCGCGGGCATCCGATGGCTCGCCGTCCGGCTCAGGACACGCGTCGAGCGGCGCCGAGTGGCGGCCACGATCGTCATCGGCCTGGTCGTGGCGGGACTGGCGATCGGCTACGCGGAGGCCACGGACAAACCGGCGACCGACGTGCTCTATTCGGGGCAGACGGCACTGGACCCCTTCCTCACGCACAGTGCCACGTACTCGGTGGGCGCGCTGGCGCTGCTGGTGCTGTGCAAGGGACTCGCCTACTGCGTGTCACTCAGCGCCTTCCGGGGAGGCCCGATCTTTCCCGCGATGTTCGTGGGAGCCGCGGGCGGCATCCTCTGCTCCCACCTACCGGGGTTGAGCCTGGTCGCGGGGTTCGCGATGGGTATCGGGGCGATGAGCGCCGCGATGCTGCGCCTCCCCCTGGTCTCCGTCCTGCTGGCCACGCTGCTGATCGGGCTCGAGGGGGTCACCGTCATGCCGCTGGTGATCGTCGCGGTCGTCGTCTCGTACGTGGCTACGGCGAGGTTGACGCCGGAGCCCGTGTCGAAGGCGGGGCATCGGCGAGCGCCGGGGGCGGGGGCGGGGCGACCGCAGGTGTGAGCGGTTCGCCTCGCCTGCCGTCCGGTCGGCGCGGTACCCGCCGGCCGGACGGGAGGCGAAGCGCCCGCGGGCTGCGCCTACATCCCGCGTGCGGTCTCCGCAGCCTCTTCGAGGTCGTCGGTGGCCTCGGTGTCCGGCACCGGCAGGCGCGAACCCCTGGACTCGGCGACACGCAAGGCGTCCGTCAGGCACTCGGCGAGACGGATGCCCGCGTAGCGGACCTCGGTGTACGGCGAGGCCGGGTCCTCCAGCACCGGACGCGCGAGGTCGAGTACGTCGGTGCCGGTGGCGAGTTGGGTGGCCTCCAGTTCGTCGGCGAGACGGGAGAGGCGGCCGCCGTGACGGTCGGTCACCAGGTAACAGGGCTTTCCCTCGGGCGACGGCCAGGGCAGGAGCCGGAGTTCGGACGCGGGCGTGTGGGCGGGTACGGGTGTGCCGTTGACGTGTTCCATCAGGCGGCTGCCTTCCGCAGTCCGACCAGGTGCTGATCGAGGTCGACCCCGAAGTCGGCGGCAAGGACGAGCGCGAGACGGCGGTACTGCCGGAGGGCTGCGTCTTCCTCATGCGCGGCGAGGTAGGGGCGGACCAGGGCGGAGGTGGAGCCGTCGATGGGGGTGTGCAGGCCGTAGGGGGAACGGTGACGGGGAAGTCCGGAGGACGCGGGAGCGGGAGCGGGGGTGTGGGGGTGCTGCCGTACGGCGGTGACATGCAGGCAGAGGTAGGGACGGTGGCGGGTCAGTCGCCGTTTGCCGGTGCCGGGGGAGAACAGGAGGCGCAGCCATCGGAGGGCACGGGGGATAAGGTCGGTCATGTCGACGCTCCTAGTAGGCGTTGGCCATGCCCCGGGAGGTCTCCACACCTCGCCGGGGTCTGCTGATTTCGACCATACCGGTAACCGCGTCCCCCTGCATCCCTCTGATTACTTCCGCGTCCCTCTGCGTCGGGACGCGTTCCACTCCTGCGGTACGCGGAAGGCTGCGGCATCGTGGAGGGATGACGGAGCTTCCGCGCTACGAGTACGTGAAACTCGCCGATGCCATCGCGGCGGACATCGCCTCCGGCAAGTTGCCGCAAGGGGCCGCACTGCCGGGCGAGCGTGCGATGACCGATCTGTATCGCGTGAGCATCGGCACAGTGCGTCGAGCTGTCGTCGAGCTCCGGAAACGAGGACTCGTCGCCACCTTGCCCGCGAAGGGGACGTACGTCATCGCGCTGCCCGAGTCCTCCACGGGCAGCTCGGAGGCGAACGGAACCGCTGACTAGCGCGAGGGCTTCAGGAAGTTCGACCGTGGGGCCGGAAGGAGCTCATCGGCAAGGCCCCCAAACACCGCGGCGCCCGACCCGGCCGAAGCCGAACCGGGCGCCGCGCCGCAGGTCAGAGGGGATAACCCCCACCCGCGAACCGTAGGCCCTGTGGGACTCGAACCCACAACCAATGGATTAAAAGTCCACTGCTCTGCCAATTGAGCTAAGGGCCCAGGCGATGTTGCCTCCCCGAGCATAGCCGGACGTGGCCGGGAGTCCGATCGGGTATCGGTGACCCGGCCGCGTCGGAGTGCCGCAAAAAGGGCCGCCGCAGAACAGAACGGACGGAAGATCGCCGGAAGCAGGGCGAGTTGGCCGTTGCCGGGTCCGGCAACCGGTCCCGGACCCAGTCCCTGTCCCCGCCCCGTCACCGGGTCATGGATCGATCGGCTCCGGCGCCCCCTTGCGCGCCGCCTCCCGGGCCACGCTGCGCGCGTGTCCGGGTTTGAGGAACCAGTGGCGGGCGGAGGCGGCCCACCAGATGGCCGCGAAGCCCAGCACCACCAGGACGGCGACGGGCGCGTAGTTGAAGTTCTCCCAGGTGACCGGTGACAGCTGCGGAAGCATGAACAGGACGGTGATGAAGAGGACCCAGACCACCGCGACGACGCCGATCACCCGCGACCAGCGGCCCAGGTGCCAGGGCCCGCGCTCGAACGCGTCGCCCTTGCGCAGCCGCAGCAGCGTCGGGATGACGTACGCGATGTAGAGGCCGATGACCGCGATGGAGGTGACGGCGGCGTACGCCGTGACATTGATCAGGTACGGCAGACCGAGGAGCAGCGCGCCGCCCGCCGCCAGCCAGACCGCCGCCACGGGGGTGCGGGTGCGCGGGCTGACGGTGTGCCAGACGTGCGAGAACGGGAGCGCGCCGTCGCGCGAGAAGGCGTAGATCATGCGGCTGTTGGCCGTGACGGACGCCATGCCGCAGAACAGCTGCGCGCCGATGATGACGAGCAGGAGCAGCTTGCCGCCGGTGGCGCCGAGCGCGTCGAGCAGGATCTGCGCGGGCGGCACGCCGGTCGCCGACTCGCGGGCGCCGTCGTAGGACTGGATGGCGAAGGTGAAGCCGAGGAGGAGGACCAGGCCCGCCACCCAGGACGTCCAGATGGACTGGACGATGCCCTTGGGGCCGGCCGTCGAGGCGTCGTGCGTCTCCTCGGTCATATGGGCGGAGGCGTCGTACCCGGTGAAGGTGTACTGCGCCATCAGCAGGCCCAGCAGCACCACGTACAGCCCGCTGCCCCAGCCCGTGTGGTTGACGAACTCCGTGAACACGAACGACGCCGACCGGTGGCTGTCGGGGACGACGGCGAGCGCGCCGACGATGACGATCACACCCACCACGTGCCACCACACGCTGATGCTGTTCAGCAGGCCGACGATCCGGACGCCGAAGGTGTTCAGCAGGCCGTGCAGCAGCAGGATCGCGGCGAAGAGGAGGATCGTGCGGCCCGGGGTCACCTCGAACCCGAACTCCAGGTTCAGGTAGGCCGCCAGGAAGGACGCCGCGCCGAAATCGATGCCGGCGGTCACGGCGACCTGGCCGAGGACGTTGAACCAGCCCGTGAACCACGCCCAGGCGGCCGCGCTGCGCTCCGGCGCGAGTCGGTGGGCCCAGAAGTACAGGCCGGCGGAGGTCGGGTAGGCCGAGCAGATCTCGGCCATGGCCAGGCCCACGAAGAGCGTCATCAGGCCGACCGCGACCCAGCCCCAGGTGATCACCGCGGGTCCGCCGGTGTTCATGCCGAAGAGGTAGAGCGTCATGCAGCCCGAGAGGACCGAGATGATCGTGAAGGAGACCGCGTAGTTGGAGAACGCGGACATACGGCGGGCGAGGACCTGCGTGTAGCCCAGCTGGGCCAGCCGTTCCTCGTCGGACACCGAGACCGACACAGAGTCCGGAGCCGAAGCCCCGGCCGCCCCACGGGCTATGTCGTCATCTGTCATGCCCCCAGCAATTCCCTCTCCGCGGACGTGACATGCGCCACACGGTGGCCGAAAGTCGGCGGGACCGGTCGGTGCGGGACCCACAGGGCGGAACACAGGCGAAGGGCCCGTACGACCGGAGTCGTACGGGCCCTTCAACTGCCTCAGGCATCAGCCGGCGTCAGCCACCCGCCTCGGCGAGCAGGATCAGCCGTTGCGCTTCCAGCGCGGCTTGTCGTCACGGCGCCCGAAGGAGGAGCCGGTGCCGGTGCCGGAGCCGGAGCCGCGGTGGTCGTCACGACGGCCGTACGGACGCTCGTGGCCGCCGGAGCGGAAGCCCGGACGGTCGCCGCCCTGACGGTCACGGTTGAACGGACGGTCGCTGCCCCGGTGGCCGCCACGCTCGTCGCGGCGCTCGAAGGAGCGGCCACCACGGTCGTCACGGCGGAAGCCGCTGCCGCCACGGTCGTCGCGACGCTCGAACGAACGCCCACCGCGCTCGCCGTCCCGACGCTCGAAACCGCCACGCTCGTTGTCCCGGCGGAAGCCGCTGCCACCACGGTCGTCACGACGCTCGAAGGTACGGCCACCACGGTCACCGTCCCGACGGTCGTCACGGCGGTCGAACCCGCCGCGCTCGCCGTCGCGGCGGAACCCGCCACGGTCACCACGGTCGTAACCGCCGTTGCCCCGCTCCTCGCGGCGCTGACGCGGCTGGTCGTACGAGGGACGCTCGTACGCCGGACGCTCGGCCGACTGCTCGGCGATCGCGGCCGGAGCCTCGGCCACCGGGCCGTCCGTCTCGACGGCGGCGGCGACGGTGGTGGCCTCCGCGGCGGCGGCGACGGCCGTCTCCGGGTCCTCGCCCCGCTCCCGCGCGGCGCGCGCGGTCAGCCGGGTGGCCTCGTCACGCAGCTCGGCGGCGCGGCGCGTGGCCCGCTCCAGCTCCTTGGTCAGCTGGGCGACCTCGCGCTCGGCCTGCTGCGCGGCGTTGTCGACCGACTCGGCCTGGACCTCGGTCATCGACCGGGCGCCGGTGATGTCGGCCACCTCGGTGTCGAAGGCCGTACCGCCCTGGATGATGTGGCGCGAGGCGTCGACGCCCGCGTCCTCCATCAGGCGGAAGATCTGCCGCCGCTGATGCGGCAGGGACAGGGACACGACCGTGCCGGAGCGGCCCGCGCGGGCCGTACGGCCGGAGCGGTGCAGGTAGTCCTTGTGGTCACCGGCCGGGTCCACGTTCAGGACCAGGTCGATGCCGTCGACGTGGATGCCGCGGGCGGCCACGTCGGTCGCGACCAGCGCGTTGACGTAACCGTCCTTGAAGTCGGCCAGCGTCCGGGTACGGGCGCCCTGGGTCATGCCGCCGTGCAGCGCGTCGGCCTTCACACCGGCGTCGCGCAGCTGCTCGGCGATGCGGTCGGCGCCCAGCTGGGTGCGGACGAAGATGATCGTGCGGCCCTTGCGGGAGGCGATCGCGGCGGTGACCGGCGCCTTGTCCTTGGGCTTCACGATCAGGATGTGGTGCGACATGGTCGTGACGTTGCCCTGGGCGCTGTCGACCTCGTGCGTGACCGGGTTGCTCAGGTAGCGCTTGACCAGCGTGGAGATCTCGTTCTCCATCGTCGCGGAGAACAGCATCCGCTGGCCGCCGGGCGGAACCTGGTCGAGCAGCTCGGTGACCTCGGGCAGGAAGCCCAGGTCCGACATCTGGTCGGCCTCGTCGAGGACGGCGATCTGGGTGTTCTCCAGCGAGCAGGCGCCGCGGTTGATGATGTCGCGCAGGCGGCCCGGGGTGGCGACGAGGACGTCGACGCCGCGCTCCAGGGCGTAGATCTGGTTGCCCATCGACGTACCGCCGCAGACGACCTTCATCTTCAGGCCGAGGACGTCGCCGTACGGCTGGAGGGCGTCCGCGACCTGCATCGCGAGCTCACGGGTCGGTGTGAGGATGACGCCGCGGGGCTTCTTGCGCTCGGTGTGGCCGCCGGCCAGCTGCGCGAGCAGCGGCAGACCGAACGACAGGGTCTTGCCGGAGCCGGTGCGGCCGCGGCCGAGGATGTCCTTGCCGGCCAGGGCGTCCGGGATGGTCGCGGCCTGGATCGGGAAGGGGGTGGTCACGCCGTTCTGCGCGAGCTTGCGCACGACGCCCTCGGGAAGACCGAGTGTCGCGAAGGTGACCTCGGGAGCGGCCTCGGCGGAGGCGTTCTCGATGGTCTCGACGACCTCTGCGTCCGCGCCGTTCTCGGGCACGACGACGTGATCAGTACTGGAAATGGACATGCGTATGCGAAACCTTCCGGAGTCTCGTCGGCACGCGCCCGTCAACTCCGTGATTCGCACACGACCGCCTCTATGCGGTCCGCCACGGCAAGGGAGAGTACGCGCCACACGGCGCGCTTCTGTGATGGCGCCGGGCAATGGGGCAATGGGATCAAACGATCTGCCACCATACGCACCCGCCACCCCTCTAGGCAAACCGGGCGGATGTCCGCAGGTCCGGGCCCGATCGTTTCGGGCGGGGGTGAGGGCCGACGTGAAACGGCGGCAGATACATCATCGTACAGCATGGACGGAGCAGCTCTCCGACGCACCCCTCCGGCGCACTCCTTCCGGCGCACTCCTTCCGGGGCACCCCTCCGGAGCACCCCTACATCGCGTCCCCCGCCTGCGGCGCCGGCTCCCGTTCCATCAACTGCGCGCCCTGCTCGTGCGCGGACGACGACGGCTCGGCCGAAGGCTCCGGCGCGGGCGACGGCGACTCCGCCGGCCCGCTCGGCTCGGGCTCGGGTTCCACCACGGGCGGCGGGGACGGCTCACCCTTCGGCGGCTCGGGCTTCTGCGGCCCCTCCCCCTTCCCCTCGCCCCCGTCCCCCTTCGGCGGCGTCGCCCTCCCGGACGGCCTGGCCTTCCCGGAAGCCGGCGCGGACGCGGACGCGGACGGGGACCCGGACGAGGACGGGCCGGGCGACGCGGAACCGTGCCGCTTCCCCTGTCCGGACCGGTAGCCCGTACCGCCTGCGTCCGTCACCGCCGTACCCCCGTCCGGCTTCTCACCGCCCCGCTGCCCCGCCGACGGTGAAGGGCCGGGCTTCCGCGCGTCGTCCCCCACGCTCATACAGCCGGCCGCCGCCGCTACGGCCATGACCGCGGCGGCCAGACGGACGGATACGTTCAAGGCGCGCACGGCGGCCACCTCCGAGGGGGGCGTGAAGGGGAGTCCCCCTGCCCAACTCCCGCCGCCCACAAGAGGACACGCGCCGTCGGGCGCCCGGGCCGCCTCCGGGCCCGTCCGACGGACAGTTCCTAGCCGTACCCCAACGCGTGCAGCCGCGCGTCGTCGATCCCGAAGTGATGCGCGATCTCGTGCACCACGGTCACCTCGGTCTCCGCGACCACGTCCTCCCGTGTCTCGCACATCCGCAGCGTCGGCCCCCGGTAGATCGTGATCCGGTCCGGCAGCACCCCCGCGTACCACTCCCCGCGGTCCGTGAGCGGCGTCCCCTCGTACAGCCCGAGCAACTCCGGGTCGTCGGCGGGCGGCTCGTCCTCGACGAACACCGCCACGTTGTCCATCAGCCGTGTCAGCTCCGGCGGAATCCGGTCCAACGCCTCGGCGACCAGTTCCTCGAACTCCTCGCGCGTCATTTCCAGCACACGGCCATTGTCATGCACGACACGCGGGTACGAGAGATACGGGCAGCACACGGGCCCACCGGGCACGGCGAACCCGGCACAGCCCGTACGACGACCTGGCGAAGCCCCGGCACCCGCCCGCCCCCTCCGCATATCCGCCCCCACCCCTGGGCATACGCGACCAATGGCACGCGTCCCCGCCGACCCATCCGCCGCCGACACCCCGCGCACGCCCCTGCTCCGGATCCCCCGCGCCCTGGCCCGGCACTACCGGTCCCGACGCGCACACCCGACCGCCGAGCTGGTCCAGCGCCCCCACCCCTGGAAACGGGCCCTCAGCCTGGTCGCGGTCGTTCTGCTCGGCGCCTGGCTGGGTCTGCTGGTCGTGGGGAACGTCCGCACGCCCGTCGGCCCCATGAACACGACGATGACGCTGCGCCCCTCCCTCACCGGCGGCACGAAGATCAACGTCTCGCCGCTGGGCGCCCTGGAACTGAACAGCCACCACGCCCCCGTACGCCTGGACGTCAACGTCGACCAGCTCGACCCCGAGCGCGCCCAGGCTCTGGTCGACCACCCCGAGCGGATCTCCGGGCTGCAGGAGGAGATCGCCGGCGACGTGCGGCACGGCACCATCGACCTGGCCGTACGCTCCGGCGTGGCCGTCGTCTCCGGGGCCACCGCGCTCGGGCTCGCCGTGTACCGCCGCCCCCGCCGCGCCCTCGCCGCCGGCGGCCTCGCCCTCGCGCTCCTGGCCGGCGCCGGAGGCACGGCCGCCGCCACCTGGAACCCCAACTCCGTCCTGGAGCCGAAGTTCTCCGGCCTGCTCTCCTCCGCGCCGTCACTGGTGGGGAACGCGCGCAGCATCGTCACCGAGTTCGACGTCTACCAGAAGGAGTTGGCCCGCCTGGTGACGAACGTGACCAAGCTGTACGACGTCACGTCCACGCTCCCCGCCTACCAGCCGGACCCGACGACCATCCGCGTCCTGCACGTGTCCGACATCCATCTGAACCCCGCGAGCTGGAAGATCATCGCCTCGCTGGTCGAGCAGTACGAGATCAACGTCATCGTCGACTCCGGCGACACCATGGACCACGGCAGCGCCGCCGAGAACGGGTTCCTCGACCCGATCGCCGACCTCGGGGCCCCGTACGTCTGGGTGCGCGGCAACCACGACTCGCTCCTGACCCAGCGCTATCTGGAGGGCATCGACAACACCCACGTCCTCGACGAGGGGAGGGCGGTGACCGTGGGCGGGCTGCGGTTCGCGGGGACGGGGGACCCGCAGTTCACCCCGGACCGCTCGACCGGGAAGGCGGGCCTGCCGTCGGAGGAGGAGGCCGGGCAGCGGCTGGCGGACGCCCTGCGCGCCCAGAAGGCGGCGGGCACCCCCGTGGACATCGCGGTCGCGCACAACCCGGACGCCGCCCGGGAGACGGACGGCCAGGTCCCGCTGGTGCTCGCCGGGCACCTCCACCACCCCGAGATGGAGATGCTGGAGCAGGGGACCCGGCTGCGCATCGAGGGCTCGACCGGCGGCAGTGGTCTACGGGCCGTGGAGGGCAAGGAGCCCGACCCGATCGAGGCCTCCGTCCTCTACCTCGACCGGGACACGCGCCGCCTGCAGGCCTGGGACGAGATCAAGCTGGGCGGTCTGGGGCTGACGACGGCGGAGGTCAGCCGCCATCTGCCGAAGGAGAACCAGCCCGGTGCCCGGCCGGGGGACGAGGGGTCCCCGTCACCGTCCGGCAGGACGTCCACGAGCGGGTCACCCGGCGGCCCGTAAACCGTTTTGGCGATACCTCCTGCCATCCCATATGCTTCTCACGTCCCCGACGCGCTGACAAAGCGCCCAGGCGGGCCGATAGCCCTCATCGTCTAGCGGCCTAGGACGCCGCCCTTTCAAGGCGGTAGCACGGGTTCGAATCCCGTTGGGGGCACGCAAGAACGTGTGCGACACTGTCGTACGCATCCTTGGTCCTGTGGAGCAGTTTGGAGTGCTCGCCACCCTGTCAAGGTGGAGGCCGCGGGTTCAAATCCCGTCAGGACCGCTGGTGTTTCTCACGAAGCACCGCGGCTGGGTAGCTCAGTTGGTACGAGCGATCGCCTGAAAAGCGATAGGTCGCCGGTTCGACCCCGGCCCCAGCCACATCGCGCGAAAACCCCCTCCGGGTGACCGGAGGGGGTTTTCGTCGCTCACAGTGAGGCCGCCGCGGAGCCGCGGCCCACCGGGAACCATGGGGGGTTCTTGAGACACATCACCAGGGGGCTCGTGACGGCCGGTGCCGTCCTGCTCTCCACCTTCGCGATACCGGGCACGGCCCACGCGGCCGCTCCGGTCGTCCAGGAGGCGTCCAGCGACTCGGCGGACTGGTCGGTCATCGACGTACGCCTGGGCCACGGCAGCGCGGCCGGCGAGGACGTCAAGAAGATCACCGCGAAGCTGCGTCCGCTCGGCAGCGCCGACACGGACACCCCGGTGGCCACGGTCACCGAGTTCACGCAGACGTACTTCGCGAGTTCCTGGGAGGGCACCTGGTCCTCCCCGCCCGTCCACCTGGACACCCTCGGCGAGTACACGATCGACGTCGAGGCCACCACCAGCGGCGGCGAGACCACCGTCCGGCAGAATGCGGGCGTGCTGCGCTACCAGAAGCAGCCCGTGATCTCGGACTTCTCCGTCACACCGACCGAGCCGACCATCGACGACAAGGTCGTCACGGCCACCGGTGATCTGCTCCTGCGCGATCCCAGCACGCGGGCGACCGAGGCCATGCCCGGCGCCCCCGTCGACATCGACCTGGGCGATTCGGTCGAGGAGACCGTCACCACGGACGACCAGGGCCACTTCTCCCTCGCCCGCGAGGTGAGCGAGGGCGGCTGGGTCCGAGCCCGGTACCGCAGCGACCTGGGTTACGCCACGGTCCCCGTGATCGGCATCAGGCCCAAGGCCGCCCCGACCCGCCTGTTCCTCGACAAGAGCAGCTTCCATGTCGTGGCGAACGCCGAGATGAAGGTCACCGGGCGGCTGGAGTACCGCAGCGGCACCGAATGGAAGCCGCTGGCGGGCATCCCGCTGGAGCTGGACTACAAGAACAGCCACATCACCGACGCGACCGAGGCGACCACCGACACCGCCGGCCGCTTCACCTTCGTCAGGCGCGTGTACGGCAACACCACCTTCGAGGTGGGCTTCCCGCCGTACCCGTACAACCCCTGGATCCAGCGGACCGCGACCGCCGACGTGACGGCCAAGGTCACCTCGACGAGCAGGTTCACCGAGTTCACGGCGGCGCAGAACGAGCACGCCCAGCTCGACGTCACCGGCATCGTGGACCTGTCCGGCAACTACTACAGCGGCCGGATCAAGGTCGGCATCCAGTACTCCGCCGACGGGAAGACCGGGTGGAAGACCAAGAAGACGGTCACGACCGGCTTCGGCTCGCAGTTCATCGTCGAGGGACTCAAGGGCAGCCCGGACGGCTACTGGCGACTGCGGTACGCCGGGGACACCAAGCGGGACTTCAGGGGCACCACCAGCAAGGCGGTGCGCAAGGTGAAGGCCCTGACCCGGATCAAGGGCGCGGGCGCCTCCCCCGAGCCGGTCCGCAAGGGCGGCACCCTCACCGTGAAGGGCGTCCTCCAGGAGGCGAAGCCCGCGAGCACGGTGGGCTGGACGAGCTGGAAGGCGTACGGCGGCAAGCGGGTCCAGATCCTGTTCCGGCCCCGCGGCGAGAAGAGCTGGTACCTGATGGGCACGGTCAAGACCAAGGCGAACGGCTCCTTCGCCAAGGGCATCAAGGCCCCGATGGACGGCACCTGGGTGCCCGTCCACCTGGAGCCCGACAGCAAGCACTTCGCGGGCGCCGGCGCCGAGGACTACGTCGACGCGCGGTAACACGCATCACAGGCACCGGGCGAGGGGCGGACGCAAAAGCGTTCGCCCCTCGTTTCGTCGAGGTGAGATCCTGGGTTCCGTATGTCTACGCCACCTGCCCCCGCCTTCGGCGCCCTCGCCCCCCGCCTGGCCGAGCTGTCCCTGCGCGACGCGCACCGGCTCGGACGCAGGCTCGAAGGCGCGCGCAAGATCCGCAAGCCCGAGGCCCGGGCCGCCGTGCTCGCCGAGATCGAGGCGGAGGTCGCCAAGGGCGAGTCCCGCATGGCCGAGCGCGCCGCGCGCGTGCCGGCCGTCTCGTATCCCGAGCAGCTGCCCGTCAGCCAGAAGAAGGACGACATCGCGGCCGCGATCCGCGATCACCAGGTCGTCATCGTCGCCGGTGAGACCGGCTCCGGGAAGACGACCCAGATCCCCAAGATCTGTATGGAGCTGGGGCGTGGCGTACGCGGCATGATCGGGCACACGCAGCCCCGGCGTATCGCCGCCCGCACGGTCGCCGAACGCGTGGCGGAGGAGCTGCGGACACCGCTCGGCGAGGCCGTGGGCTGGAAGGTCCGCTTCACCGACCAGGTGAACCCGGACGCGACCTTCGTCAAGCTGATGACGGACGGCATCCTGCTCGCCGAGATCCAGACGGACCGCGAGCTGCGCGCCTACGACACGATCATCATCGACGAGGCCCACGAGCGCTCCCTCAACATCGACTTCCTGCTGGGCTATCTCGCCCAGCTGCTGCCCAGGCGCCCCGACCTCAAGGTCGTCATCACCTCGGCGACCATCGACCCCGAGCGGTTCTCCCGCCACTTCGGCGACGCGCCGATCGTCGAGGTCAGCGGCCGTACGTATCCGGTGGAGGTGCGCTACCGCCCCCTGCTGGAGGAGGACGGCGACGACGCCGACCGGGACCAGATCACCGCGATCTGCGACGCCGTCGAGGAGCTGCAGGGCGAGGGGAAGGGCGACATCCTCGTCTTCCTCTCCGGGGAGCGGGAGATCCGTGACACCGCCGACGCGCTGATCAAGAAGAACTACCGGTTCACCGAGGTCCTGCCGCTGTACGCCCGGCTCTCGCACGCCGAGCAGCACCGCGTCTTCCAGCCGCACACCGGGCGCAGGATCGTGCTGGCCACGAACGTCGCCGAGACCTCGCTCACGGTCCCCGGCATCAAGTACGTCATCGACCCGGGCTTCGCCCGCATCAGCCGCTACAGCCACCGCACCAAGGTCCAGCGGCTCCCCATCGAGGCGATCTCCCAGGCCAGCGCCAACCAGCGCAAGGGCCGCTGCGGCCGGACGTCCGACGGTGTCTGCATCCGCCTGTACAGCGAGGACGACTTCGAGGCGCGGCCCGAGTTCACGGACGCGGAGATCCTGCGCACGAACCTCGCCTCCGTCATCCTCCAGATGACCGCCGCCGGTCTCGGCGACATCGAGAAGTTCCCCTTCATCGATCCGCCGGACCACCGCAACATCCGCGACGGCGTCCAGCTCCTCCAGGAGCTCGGCGCGCTCGACCCGGCGCAGAAGGACGTACGCAAGCGGCTGACCCCGATGGGCCGCAAGCTCTCGCAGCTGCCCGTCGACCCGCGGCTGGCCCGTATGGTCGTCGAGGCCGACAAGAACGGCTGCGCCCGCGAGGTCATGGTGATCGCCGCCGCGCTGTCCATCCAGGACCCGCGCGAGCGCCCCGCCGAGAAACAGGCCCAGGCCGACCAGCAGCACGCCCGCTTCAAGGACGAGACCAGCGACTTCCTCGCCTACCTCAACCTCTGGCGGTACGTCCGCGAGCAGCAGAAGGAACGCGGTTCGTCGTCCTTCCGCCGGATGTGCAAGCAGGAGTACCTGAACTTCCTGCGGATCCGCGAGTGGCAGGACATCTACAGTCAACTGCGCACGGTCGCCCGGCAGATGGACATCCACCTCAACGAGGACGACGCCCCCGAGCAGCACATCCACGTCTCCCTGCTGGCCGGTCTGCTCTCGCACATCGGCATGAAGGACGTGAAGGAGACCGGGGGCGAGAGCGGGCGGAGCACGGGGAAGAACGAGTACCTGGGCGCCCGGAACGCCAAGTTCGCGATCTTCCCGGGCTCGGCCCTGTTCAAGAAGCCCCCGCGCTTCGTGATGTCGGCGGAGCTGGTGGAGACTTCGCGCCTGTGGGCCCGTGTCAACGCCAGGATCGAACCCGAGTGGGTCGAGCCGCTCGCCGGGCACCTCCTGAAGCACACGTACAGCGAGCCGCACTGGGAGAAGGACCAGGCGGCCGTGATGGCGTACGAGAAGGTCACGCTGTACGGCGTGCCGATCGTCGTCCAGCGGAAGATCAACTACGGGCGGATCGACGCGGAGGCCAGCCGCGAGCTGTTCATCCGCAACGCGCTCGTCGAGGGCGACTGGCGCACCCACCACAAGTTCTTCGCCGACAACCGCAAGCTGCTCAGCGAGGTCGAGGAGCTGGAGCACCGGGCCCGGCGCCGGGACATCGTGGTCGACGACGACACCCTCTTCGACTTCTACGACCAGCGGGTCCCCGAGCACGTCGTCTCGGGCGCCCACTTCGACTCCTGGTGGAAGCACAAGCGCCATGAGCAGCCGGACTTCCTGGACTTCGAGCGGGAGATGCTCATCCGGGAGTCGGCGGAGGCGGTCACCAAGGCCGACTACCCGGACTCCTGGCGCCAGGGGCCGCTCAAGTTCCGTGTCACCTACCAGTTCGAGCCGGGCGCCGACGCGGACGGGGTGACGGTCCACGTTCCCCTCCAGGTCCTCAACCAGGTCTCGGACGAGGGCTTCGACTGGCAGATCCCGGGCCTGCGGGAGGAGGTCGTGACGGAGCTGATCCGTTCCCTCCCCAAGCCGATCCGCCGTAACTACGTGCCGGCGCCCAACTTCGCGCGGCGCTTCCTGGACGTGGCGGTCCCCCTCCAGGAGCCGCTGCCGGTGACGATGGCCCGCGAGCTGAAGCGCATGGTGGGTGTCCCGGTGACGCCCGAGGACTTCGACTGGTCCCGCGTCCCCGACCACCTGAAGATCACCTTCCGGATCGTCGACGAACGGCGCCGGAAGCTGGCCGAGGACAAGGACCTGGAGTCGCTGCGGCTGCGGCTGAAGCCGAAGGCGCGTCAGGCCCTCTCCCAGGCCGCCGCCGCGACCGCCGAACGCGAGGGCGGCGAGTCCCTGGAGCGCAAGGGCCTCACCGACTGGACGATCGGCTCGCTCACCCGGGTCTTCGAGACGCGCCGCGCCGGGCAGCCGGTGAAGGCGTACCCGGCTCTCGTCGACGACGGTGCGGCCGCCGGCACGGTCTCCGTCCGCCTCTTCGACACCGAGGCGGAGCAGACCGAAGCGATGTGGAAGGGCACCCGGAGGCTCATTCTCCGCAACATTCCGGTCAACCCTGCGAAGTTCGCGAGCGAAAAGCTCACCAACGCGCAGAAGCTGGCGCTGTCCGCGAATCCGCACGGTTCCATCCAGGCGCTGTTCGACGACTGCGCCATGGCGGCGGCCGACAAGCTGATCGCCGACTTCGGCGGACCCGCCTGGGACGAGTCGTCGTACCGCAAGCTCTATGACAAGGTCCGCGCGGAGATCGTCGACACCACGGTCCGCACCGTCGGCCAGGTGCAGCAGGTGCTGGCCGCCTGGCAGGCCTGTGAGCGCCGCCTGAAGTCCACGCGCAGCCCGGCCCTCCTCGCCAACCTGGCGGACGTACGGGGGCAGCTGAACGCCCTCGTGAAGCCGGGGTTCGTCACGGAGGCGGGGCTGCGCCGGCTGCCGGACCTGATGCGCTATCTGGTGGCGGCCGACCGGCGCCTGCAGCAGATGCCGACCGGCGTCCAGCGGGACACGTCCCGGATGGAGAAGGTCCACGAGATGCGCGACGAGTACGCCTGGCTGTTGGAACAGCTGCCCCAGGGGCGGCCCGTGCCCGCGTCGGTCCTGGAGATCCGCTGGATGATCGAGGAGCTGCGCGTGAGCTATTTCGCGCACGCCCTGGGCACGGCCTACCCCGTCTCCGACAAGCGGATCGTGAAGGCGATCGACGCGGCGGTGCCGTAACCGCCCCCGCACGGAAAGTGAGTTCGCGCGGGGGCACCCGCTCCTGTACAGTCTCTTCTCGCAGGCCAGCGCGGCAACAAGGCGCGGACTGCGAAACCTGGTCCTGTGGAGCAGTTTGGAGTGCTCGCCACCCTGTCAAGGTGGAGGCCGCGGGTTCAAATCCCGTCAGGACCGCACGAAGAAGAAGGCCCGCATCCGAACGGATGCGGGCCTTCTCGCTGTTGGGCTCCGGTCCGGCCCGGCGCCCGAAGGGCGGGTGGGCGCCGGCCTCTTCACGCCTCCGCCGGGGCGGTCGGGTGCGCGCGGGGCGCCCGTGCCGGATCGTGCGGTCCCCCGCGCCGCCGGGAGGGGCCTGCCGCCCGCCACCGGCCCGGGCGGGGTTGACGGCGTCACATTCCGCCGGTACCTCAGACTCAGGGCCCCGAGACCCCGGAGGTGGCGTATGACGGCGTCCGCTCGGCACGAGACCCGCGCCTTGCTCCGCGCTCACCTGTCGGCCGCCTCGTCGTACCGCCACCTCACCCGCCACTGCCCGATCTGCCACCGTCTGCTGCGGCTGGCCACGGAGCACGGGGCGGGCGGCGAGGACGGCGCGGAGGGCACCGCGGAGGACGGGGCGCCCTCCAAGGCGTGAGACGCGCACCGGAGGGAACGTACTCGGCTGGGGCGGGCGACGGGCAACTCCCGCCCCCTCTACCGCAGATGCCGACCGGACAACAAGCGCTCCGTCATGTGACGGGTGTCACTGCATGAGTTTCCGAAACGCGGGTTCTTACCGGTCTCCTACAACTGGTCAATTTAATATGTGCAATTGCACCAGTCTCCCGGGGCCTGCACAGGAGATCCGACAGGCCTCCCCAGAGTCCGACAAGTCCGCGCACAACCTGTCGCTTCCGGACCGGAACAGCCGGCCGGGCGCACAAAAAAGATCGCGCTGGACCCGGCGGAGTCCAGCGCGATCTACGACGCACCCGTGGTGCTTGCCTGACGAGGCCCGGGGGACCTGGGGCCTCCCGGAAGTTCTGTGTGGCTGGGGCGTGGGGTCTGTTGGGGCAGAACCCGCGTCGTTCAAAGCAGCTTGAGCGGTGGTGCTTCCAGGCTTCCGGCCGATGGGGGATCAGCCGAAATGCCCTGTTCGGCGAGGTTTCAGGCCTCGCTGCGCTGCTGCGGAATGCCCGCGAGCAGTGCGCGGACCTCAGCCTCGCGGTAACGGCGGTGTCCGCCGAGCGTGCGGATGGACGTGAGCTTGCCGGCCTTCGCCCACCGCGTGACCGTCTTGGGGTCGACACGGAACATGGTGGCGACCTCAGCCGGGGTCAGCAGCGGCTCGGCATCAGGGGTGCGAGCGGTCATGAGCGGCCTCCTCGGGAGAACCGAACCTTCTCGGTTCTTTCCTCTAAATTCTGCACCTTGACCCGCGTTGCCCGAAATGGCGGACGCGAGTCGAGTCGGTTATAGGACGAACGGCTTGTCCTCGGCACTACAACTACACCATCCGTCCAGCCGCGTCGGCCAAACCGATGGAATTGCCCTCCCAGGTGTTCATCAGCGACGGATGCCGATGGACCATGCCATAGCGGACAGTCACGCCACTGTGACGATCAGTCACAGTGGCGTGCAGGAGTCTCAAGACCCCCCAATAGCGTGCAATGCTGAGATTCCACCCATACGCGGGCAGAAGGAGCCTCCCCCGGGCTCCTTGTCCTATTTTGACACGAGGAGGTGCGTAAGAGGCAAGGCCCGCGTAAGTGCAATCCGTCACGCTTGGCGGCTTCTTGACGCAAAAGCCCGGATCGGGACCTACGTCCCCCCTGTGGCACCTCGCAGATAACTGCGCGGTGTCAAGCTTGGGTCAAGGATGGACAGTTCACCATGGTTCGGCCTTCATGGAAAGCCTTTGCTCCTCAGCCTCACACGTCACAAGTACGGCTGCGGGGTTGAGTCGGTTCAACCGGATCGGTCCGGTTCTGCTCGCCGAGTGCTCGAATCTGATCGCCGAGGGCGGTCTCAGTTCGCCGAGCGCCTGTCCCGCACCGCCCGCCAGCGCTCGACCAGCCGCCCGTACGCCTCCCCGGCGGCCGGCCCGTCCCCGTCGCGGAGGGCCTCGATGCCCTCGGCGACATCGGCCGCCGAGTGGTCGCCGTCCAGCTCGGCCGCGGGCAGGACGTGCACCAGGCCGCCGTAGTCCAGCTCGACGAGCGAGCGCGGGTGGAACTCCTCCAGCCAGCGGCCCACGTCGACCAGACCGTCGACGAGCGGCCCCTCGTCGACGGTGTCCCGCAGGGTCCGCAGGCCCCGTGCCACCCGCCGCCGGGCCTGCACCATGGGCGTGCGATAGCGAAGCACCGGCGAATTCTCGCCGGAACCCTTCTCGTAGGTGCGCTCCTCGTCCGAGACGAGCACGAACCAGTTCAGCGGCACCTGCCACGTCGCCGTGCGGATCCACGGGCGGGCGTCGGGGTTGCCGGCCATCCACCGCTCGTAGTCCTGGCTCGCCTGGCGCCGCACCAGCGGCGGCAGCACCGCGTCCAGAACCGGGGCGGGCAGTTCCTCGGCCAGGTCGCCGAGCGCCTGCCAGCCGCGCAGCCGCGTCCGCCAGGGACAGACACAGACCACCCCGTCGGCCTCCAGCACGAAGGCGTCCCCGCTCTCGTGCACCGGCACGGGGACGGGCGGGGTCGGCAGCAGGTCCGCCAGCGAGCGGCGCAGCTCGTCCTGGTACGAGGGCCGGTCGGTGCGCCGGGCGTAGCGGGTCCAGTGACCGCGCTCCGGCTCGGGGAAGGCCGCCAGCGGCTCGTACACGCGAAGGTAGGACGCATACGGGACGATCACCGAGGACACCTTGGGCACGCCTGCTCCCTCCCCCGGCTGCCACCGGGGAAACCTGCCGAACCCGCACACCGGCGGGCCGGAAAACTGTGCGGATCGCACCACGTCCGTACTCCACGCGTGGGGTGATCCTGAGGCTGCGCCGCTGTACGGCGGACGCAGGCTCTACTCTCATGCCCACAGACCCCGCCATCCGTACGGGAGCCTGTGACCCACCGCCGCTTCTTACCCAGGAGTCACCACAGTGACCGAAGTATCTGACGGCGTCCTGCACACCCTGTTCCAGTCGGACCAGGGCGGTCACGAGCAAGTCGTGCTCTGCCAGGACCGGGCCAGCGGCCTCAAGGCCGTCATCGCCATCCACTCCACCGCGCTCGGCCCCGCTCTCGGCGGCACGCGCTTCTACCCGTACGCGACCGAGGCGGAGGCCGTCGCCGACGCGCTGAACCTCGCGCGCGGGATGTCCTACAAGAACGCCATGGCCGGGCTCGACCACGGCGGCGGCAAGGCCGTGATCATCGGCGACCCCGACCGGATCAAGAGCGAGGAGCTGCTGCTCGCCTACGGGCGGTCCGTGGCCTCGCTGGGCGGCCGGTACGTCACCGCGTGCGATGTCGGCACCTACGTCGCCGACATGGACGTCGTGGCCCGCGAGTGCCGCTGGACGACGGGCCGCTCCCCCGAGAACGGCGGCGCCGGCGACTCGTCCGTACTGACCGCCTTCGGTGTCTACCAGGGCATGCGGGCCTCCGCCCAGCACGTCTGGGGCGATCCGTCGCTGCGCGGACGCCGGGTCGGCGTCGCGGGCGTCGGCAAGGTCGGCCACCACCTCGTGGCGCATCTGCTGGCCGAGGGCGCCGAGATCGTGATCACGGACGTGCGCGAGGACGCCGTGCGGCGGATCCTCGACCGGCACCCCGACGGGGTCACGGCGGTCGCCGGCACCGACGCCCTCATCCGGACCGAAGGGCTCGACATCTACGCCCCCTGTGCGCTCGGCGGGGCCCTCGACGACGACTCCGTGCCCGTCCTCACCGCCAAGGTGGTGTGCGGCGCGGCCAACAACCAGCTCGCGCACCCCGGTGTCGAGAAGGACCTCGCCGACCGCGGGATCCTCTACGCGCCGGACTACGTGGTGAACGCGGGCGGGGTCATCCAGGTCGCCGACGAGCTTCACGGGTTCGACTTCGAGCGGTGCCGGGCGAAGGCCGCGAAGATCTTCGACACCACGCTGTCGATCTTCGCACGTGCGAAGACGGACGGGATTCCGCCGGCCGCGGCGGCCGACCGGATCGCCGAACAGCGGATGCACGAGGCGGCCTTGCGCCGCGGCCGCTGAGTCCGGACGGCCGGCACCGCACGGCCTCGGCGCGGCGCCGGCCGGTACCCGTCGGCGGCTTTAGAGAGAACTCTCACTTCCGTCGGCGGGTCGCTCGCCCAGAAACGGTTAAAATCACCTTTGACCAGCGGGGAAAGGGCTCCCCGCAGGTCCTGGGCACGGGCACGTCCTGCGGGCGACGTACCGTATGGGCGTGGGCTCAGGTACCGTGGAAGCCCTACGGACCGGTCTCTCCATGGAGAGTCCGTTCCAGATCATGAACGCGTGTCAAGACTCTGGGGCCACCGAGCCCCGTATCCGAGGGGGTCGAGCCATGGGGCGCGGCCGGGCAAAGGCCAAGCAGACGAAGGTCGCCCGCCAGCTGAAGTACAGCAGCGGCGGGACTGATCTGTCGCGTCTGGCCAATGAGCTGGGCGCTTCGACTTCGAGCCAGCCGCCGAATGGCGAGCCGTTCGAGGATGACGAAGACGACGACGACCCGTACTCCCAGTACGCGGATCTCTACAACGACGACGATGAGGACGAGGACGACGAGTCCGGTCCGGCGTCGCATCGCCGCGGGGCTTGACGCCGTAACGCCGCGCTTACCCGGTCCGGGTGGGTTTCCACCGCCGGACCGGGTTTTGTGCGGTCCCGCTCCGCTGGGGGCTGGGGCGCGCTTCATAGCTCGGGGGTGACTGTGTTCTGGCGACCACGGGTTGTTCGTGGTTGCTCGCGCAGTTCCCCGCGCCCCTGACGGCTGGCCGTCGGCCGCCATCAGGGGCTTGGTGCTGTTCAGCCGCGCGCGTAGTCGCCCACCAGTTCCGCGCCTGTCGTGTGGTCGGCACGGTCGGTGATCTCGCCTGCCACCCAGGCGTCGACACCCCGGTCCGCCAGGGTCGTCAGGGCCACGTCCGCGGACTCCTGGGGGACGATGGCGATCATGCCCACGCCCATGTTCAGGGTCTTCTCCAGCTCCAGGCGCTCGACCTGACCGGTCCTGCCGACGAGGTCGAAGATCGGGGCCGGGGTCCAGGTGGAGCGGTCGACCGTGGCGTGCAGGGCGTCGGGGATCACCCGGGCCAGGTTGGCCGCCAGACCGCCGCCGGTGACATGGCTGAAGGCGTGGACCTCGGTGGTGCGGGTGAGGGCCAGACAGTCCAGCGAGTAGATCTTGGTGGGCTCCAGGAGCTCCGCGCCGAGGGTGCGGCCCAGCTCCGCGATCTCGGCGTCCAGGGACAGGCCCGCCCGGTTCAGCAGGACATGCCGGACGAGCGAGTACCCGTTCGAGTGAAGGCCGGAGGCCGCCATGGCGATCACCGCATCACCCGTACGGATACGATCCGGGCCGAGCAGGTGCTCCGCCTCGACCACGCCCGTGCCGGCGCCGGCCACGTCGAAGTCGTCCGGGCCGAGCAGACCGGGGTGCTCGGCGGTCTCGCCGCCGACGAGGGCGCAGCCGGCGAGGACACAGCCCTCGGCGATGCCCTTGACGATGGCGGCGACCCGCTCCGGGTGGACCTTGCCGACGCAGATGTAGTCGGTCATGAACAGCGGTTCCGCGCCGCAGACCACGATGTCGTCCATCACCATCGCGACCAGGTCGTGGCCGATGGTGTCGTACACACCGAGCTGCCGGGCGATGTCGACCTTCGTGCCGACGCCGTCCGTGGCGGACGCGAGCAGCGGGCGCTCGTAGCGCTTGAGGGCGGAGGCGTCGAAGAGACCGGCGAAGCCGCCGAGGCCGCCGAGGACCTCGGGGCGCTGCGTCTTCTTCACCCACTCCTTCATCAGCTCGACGGCGCGGTCGCCCGCCTCGATGTCGACGCCCGCGGCTGCGTAGCTGGCACCAGTTGTCTCAGACATGACGGTGAGAACTTTCGTGTCGTACTGCAGGTGGGACGCCGCTTACGGGCGACGGATCGCGTCGGCCGCGGCCGTGGCCGCCGGACCGGCGGCCAGCTCGGTCTCCAGGAGCCGCTTGCCGAGCAGCTCGGGGTCCGGCAGCTCCATCGGGTACTCGCCGTCGAAGCAGGCACGGCAGAGGTTCGGCTTGGCGATGGTGGTCGCCTCGATCATGCCGTCGAGGGAGATGTACGCCAGGGAGTCGGCGCCGAGCGAGGTGCCGATCTCGTCGATCGTCATGCCGTTGGCGATGAGTTCGGCGCGGGTCGCGAAGTCGATGCCGAAGAAGCAGGGCCACTTCACGGGCGGCGAGGAGATCCGGATGTGGACCTCGGCCGCGCCCGCCTCACGGAGCATCCGGACCAGCGCGCGCTGGGTGTTGCCGCGGACGATCGAGTCGTCCACGACCACCAGGCGCTTGCCCTTGATGACTTCCTTCAGCGGGTTCAGCTTCAGACGGATGCCGAGCTGGCGGATCGTCTGCGAGGGCTGGATGAACGTACGTCCGACGTACGCGTTCTTCACCAGACCCGCACCGAACGGGATGCCCGAGGCCTCCGCGTACCCGATGGCGGCCGGGGTTCCGGACTCCGGGGTCGCTATGACCAGGTCGGCCTCGACGGGTGCTTCCTTGGCGAGCTTGCGGCCCATCTCCACGCGGGAGAGGTACACGTTCCGGCCGGCGATGTCGGTGTCCGGGCGAGCCAGGTAGACGTACTCGAAGACACAGCCCTTGGGCTTCGCTTCCGCGAATCGGGAGCTGCGCAGACCGTTCTCGTCGATGGCGATGAACTCGCCCGGCTCGATCTCGCGGACGAAGCTCGCGCCGCAGATGTCGAGGGCGGCACCCTCGGAGGCGACGACCCAGCCGCGCTCCAGCCGGCCGAGGACCAGCGGGCGGATGCCCTGCGGGTCACGGGCGGCGTAGAGGGTGTGCTCGTTCATGAAGACCAGGGAGAAGGCACCGCGGACCTGCGGGAGGACCTTCGGAGCGGCCTCCTCGACGGTCAGCGCCTTGCCGTCCTCGTCGACCTGGGCCGCGAGGAGCGCGGTGAGCAGGTCGGTGTCGTTGGTGGCCGCGACGCGGGGCGTACGGCCCTCCTGCTTGGGCAGGTCGGCGACCATCTCGGCGAGCTGGGCGGTGTTGACCAGGTTGCCGTTGTGGCCGAGCGCGATGGAGCCGTGCGCGGTGGCACGGAACGTCGGCTGGGCGTTCTCCCACACGGAGGCACCGGTGGTCGAGTAGCGGGCGTGACCGACCGCGATGTGACCCTGGAGGGAACCGAGCGAGGTCTCGTCGAAGACCTGGGAAACGAGGCCCATGTCCTTGAAGACGAGGATCTGGGAGCCGTTGCTGACCGCGATACCCGCGGATTCCTGGCCCCGATGCTGGAGGGCGTAGAGCCCGAAGTAAGTGAGCTTCGCGACCTCTTCACCCGGCGCCCAGACACCGAAGACGCCACACGCGTCCTGGGGGCCTTTCTCGCCGGGGAGAAGGTCGTGGTTGAGTCGTCCGTCACCACGTGGCACGCCACCGAGTGTAGGCGAGATCGTGCACCGGTCCGAATCCGGCGATCCCGCCCACCCTGGTCCCCGACTGCGGCCCTTCGCACGTCACTTGTCGGCGACGGCACCGATACCTGTGTCGTTTTCCCTGGTCAGCGTGATACTGCGGTGATCGATCCGATATTCCACCGTGCCCTTGAAGATCTCCAGGAAGCTCCTCTCGGCGGCCATGAGTGAGTCGGAGCACATCTTCCGGGTGGTCCGCGGACTGCCGAGGGTGATCCGGTCCTCGCTCACCGTGGCCTTCGCGGAGATGTCGTTGCAGCCGACGCTTCCGCTGAGGGTCCCGGCCTCCTTGTCGAGGGTGAACCACGCCTTGCCCCGGGCCGCCTCGGGGAGGGAGGTGGCGACGTCGTGGTCCATGAGGGAGTCGACCCGCCACGTCGTGCCGTACAGCGCGGCGGGCTTCTCCTTCGTCAGCTTCACGGTGTCGCCGTCACCTGTGGTGAGGGTGAGTCCGCCGTCGGTGGTCTCGGGCGTGAACGTCCCGGCGTCGAGGGTGCGGGCGAAGGTCTTCTCGAACTTCATGGGCGCGTCACCGCAGGCCATCTCGGTGGACCGGGCGGTCTCGAAGTCGATGCCGTCCTTCTCGAAGGCGGCGGTCGAGCCGAAGGTGTTGCAGCCGTAGTTGCCCTCGACGTCACCGTTGTCGGCGATCTCCAGGTAAGCGGCGGCGGGGGCCTGCTCGGTCTTCCCGCCCACGGTGAGGCTGTCCACCTTCCAGCGGACGCCGGTGACCGAGGACTTCTTGGTGCTCGCGTCGACGGCGCCGCTGCCGGGGTCGCCGGCCGACTCGGAGCCACAGGCCGCGAGCAGCGGCAGCGGAAGCACGGCCAGGGCGGTGAGGGTCAGTCGCAGTCGCTTGTCCATGGCGGTGGGACGGGTGGGATGCGTGGGTGGTTCCACCGGGTTCCGTGGCCCGGATCAGCGCATGAGGGGCAGGAGCGCGCTCAGGTCGGCCCGTTCGCCGCTCGCACTGACCTCGGCGTCGTCCAGGGCGCCGGCCCAGTCCAGGCGGCCGGTGGCCAGCCGGATCCACGTCAGCGGGTCGGTCTCGACGACGTTCGGCGGGGTGCCCCGGGTGTGCCTCGGCCCCTCCAGGCACTGCACCACGGCGTACGGCGGGATCCGTACCTCCGTCGAGCCGCCGGGCGCCCGCGCGGCCAGGGTGTCGGCGAGCAGCCGGACGCAGGTGGCGAGGGCGGTCCGGTCGTGCGGGACGGCGAGGCCGGGGACGGCCGCGTTCAGGTCGTCGGTGTGGACGATCAGCTCGATCGTGCGGGTGACCAGGTAGTCGTCCAGCAGCATGCCGCCGGCCCGGGTGTCGATGATCCGGCCCTGCGGGGCGGCGGCGAGGGCCTCGGTGATCCGCCGCTCGACGCCCGCGTAGAGGGCGACGAGGTCGGGGGTGGCCGCGGCCAGGCCGCGGCTGCCCTCGTCGATCGCCTCGGCGTGGGCGGCGGTCGCGGAGGCGTAGTCGAGGGGGTTCAGCTCGGCCTTCGGCGGCTCGGGCCGCTCCAGGGCCCGGCTGACGCTCTCGACGGCCATGGTGAGGTGCGCGGCCAGGTCCCGGACCGTCCACGCGCCGAGCCGGGTCGGCGCCGCGAGCTGCTCGTCGGTGAGGGTGCCCACCGCCTCCCGTACGTTCCCGAACTGGGCCAGCACGGCCTTGCGGGTCTTGGCGGGGTCGTAGGTGCGGGGGCGTTTCCTGGCGGGGGGCATGGGCTGAGCGTAGGGCCCTTCTGGGCGAGGGCGGGGCCCTGGGAGGGGGTCACCCGCCAGCGTGATCGACGGCGAACTGCACCCGGCGACGGCGAAACCCCGGTGCCACTGGCCCTCACCTGGAAGGGGGCGCCATGGAGGCCGGAGCCGAGCGCACGTCCCAGATGTCGGTGGAGGAGTTCGAAGCGATCGCCTCCGCCGCTCCCGAGACCGTCACGCTGGAGTTCATCGACGGACGGCTCGGCGTCAAGAGGGCCGCGGACGGGAGCCGGGGCACCATCGTGGCCCGGCTGGCCCGGCACCTTCTGCGGACCAGGCCCGACCTGGACCTGTACCAGGGCCAGGGGCTCCGGGTCGACGCGTCCCGGGAGGGCCGGGCGAGACCGGACGCGGTGCTCGTGCCCGAGGCGCACTTCGCGGGGCACGGCGAGTGGGCCGACCCCGACGGGGTACTCATGGTCGTCGAGGTCACCTCCTACGACGCGGACACCGACCGGTGGGACCGGCAGGAGAAGCCGGCCGTCTACGGGCAGTCCGGGATCCCGCTGTACCTGCTGATCGACCGGGGCTCCCGCACGGTTGTCGTGCACAGCGGCCCCGACCCGCTGGTCGGCGGCTATCGCGACGTGCGCACCGCGGCGTTCGGCGAGAGAGTTCCTCTCCCCGATCCGGCCGGTACCGCACTCGACACGGAGATCCTCAGGGCCTACGTCCGTTGACCCGCCGGAACGCGAGGAAGCCCCGCCCGGAAGCGTCGATGACCGACCGGGCGGGGCTCCGTCGTACGGGGACTACGCCAGCAGCGCCGGGATCGTGGCCTCGTGGGCCGTGCGCAGCTCTTCCAGGGAGAGCGTGAACTCGCCCTGGATCTCCACCGAGTCGCCGTCGACGACACCGATGCGGGTGGCCGGGAGTCCCCGGGCGCCGCACATGTCGTTGAAGCGGAGTTCCTCGGAGCGGGGGACGGCCACGACGGCCCGCCCGGCCGACTCCGAGAGGAGGAAGGTGAACGCGTCCAGACCGTCGGGGACGATCAGGCGCGCGCCCTTGCCGCCGAGCAGCGCCGACTCCACGACCGCCTGGATCAGGCCGCCGTCGGAGAGGTCGTGCGCGGAGTCGATCATGCCGTCGCGGGAGGCGGAGATCAGGATCTCGGCCAGCAGGCGCTCGCGCTCCAGGTCGACCTGCGGGGGCAGTCCGCCGAGGTGGTCGTGGACGACCTGGGACCAGGCCGAGCCGCCGAACTCCTCACGGGTGTCGCCGAGCAGGTAGAGCAGCTGGCCCTCCTCCTGGAAGGCGACCGGGGTGCGCCGGGCCACGTCGTCGATGACGCCCAGGACCGCGACGACCGGGGTGGGGTGGATGGCCACCTCGCCCGTCTGGTTGTACAGGGAGACGTTGCCGCCGGTCACCGGGGTGCCCAGCTGCTGGCAGGCGTCCGCCAGACCGCGTACGGCCTCCGCGAACTGCCACATGACCGCCGGGTCCTCGGGAGAGCCGAAGTTCAGGCAGTCGGAGACGGCCAGCGGCTTGGCGCCGGTGGTGGCGACGTTGCGGTACGCCTCCGCCAGGGCCAGCTGGGCGCCGTGGTACGGGTCCAGCTTGGCGTAGCGGCCGTTGCCGTCGGTCGCGATGGCGACACCGAGGCCGCTCTCCTCGTCGACGCGGATCATGCCGGAGTCCTCGGGCTGGGCGAGCACCGTGTTGCCCTGCACGAAGTGGTCGTACTGCGAGGTGATCCAGGACTTCGACGCCTGGTTCGGGGACGCCACCAGCTTCAGGACCTGGTCCTTCAGCTCCTCGCTCGTCGCCGGGCGCGGCAGCTTGTTCGCGTCGTCCGCCTGGAGGGCGTCCTGCCACTCCGGGCGGGCGTAGGGGCGCTCGTAGACCGGGCCGTCGTGCGCGACCGTGCGCGGGTCGACGTCGACGATCTTGCCGCCGTGCCAGAAGATCTCCAGACGGTCGCCGTCCGTGACCTCGCCGATCACCGTGGCGATGACGTCCCACTTGTCGCAGATCTCCAGGAACCGGTCGACCTTCTCCGGCTCCACGACCGCGCACATGCGTTCCTGCGACTCGCTCATGAGGATTTCCTCGGGCGAGAGGGTCGAGTCGCGCAGCGGGACGTCGTCGAGGGTGACGCGCATGCCGCCGGAGCCGTTCGAGGCCAGCTCGGACGTGGCGCAGGAGAGCCCGGCCGCGCCGAGGTCCTGGATGCCGACGACCAGCTTCTCCTTGAAGGCCTCCAGGGTGCACTCGATGAGGAGCTTCTCCTGGAAGGGGTCGCCGACCTGGACGGCGGGGCGCTTGGAGGGCTTGGCGTCGTCGAAGGTCTCGGAGGCCAGGATCGAGGCGCCGCCGATGCCGTCGCCGCCGGTGCGGGCCCCGTAGAGGATGACCTTGTTGCCGGCGCCGGACGCCTTCGCGAGGTGGATGTCCTCGTGCCGCATGACGCCGATGGCACCGGCGTTGACCAGCGGGTTGCCCTGGTAGCAGGCGTCGAAGACGACCTCGCCGCCGATGTTCGGCAGGCCCAGGCAGTTGCCGTAGCCGCCGATGCCGGCGACGACACCCGGCAGGACGCGCTTGGTGTCGGGGTGGTCGGCCGCGCCGAAGCGCAGCGGGTCGACGACCGCGACCGGGCGGGCGCCCATCGCGATGATGTCGCGGACGATGCCGCCGACGCCCGTGGCCGCGCCCTGGTAGGGCTCGACGTAGGAGGGGTGGTTGTGCGACTCGACCTTGAAGGTGACCGCGTAGCCCTGGCCGACGTCGACGACGCCGGCGTTCTCGCCGATGCCGACGAGGAGGGCGTCGGACTGCGGGGCCTTCTCACCGAACTGGCGCAGGTGGACCTTGGAGGACTTGTACGAGCAGTGCTCGGACCACATGACGGAGTACATGGCGAGCTCGGCGCCGGTGGGCCGGCGGCCGAGGATCTCCACGACCCGCTCGTACTCGTCCTTCTTCAGGCCCAGTTCGGCCCAGGGCAGCTCGACGTCGGGGGTCGCGGCCGCGTGCTCGACCGTGTCCAGAGGCGTCCGGCTCATGCGTTGACCAGCTTCTTGAGGATCGAGGTGAAGAAGGGGAGGCCGTCGGTGCGGCCGGTGCCGATCAGCGGCTCCACGGCGTGCTCCGGGTGCGGCATGAGGCCCACGACGTTGCCGGCCTCGTTGGTGACGCCGGCGATGTCCCGCTGGGAACCGTTGGGGTTGAAGTCGAGGTACCGGAAGGCGACACGGCCCTCGGCCTCCAGCTTGTCGAGCGTGTACGCGTCGGCGACGTACTGCCCGTCGTTGTTCTTCAGCGGGATGTGGATCTCCTGGCCGGCCGTGTAGTCGGTGGTCCAGGAGGTCTCGGCGTTCTCCACCCGCAGCTTCTGGTCGCGGCAGATGAAGTGCAGGTGGTCGTTGCGCAGCATCGTGCCGGGCAGGAGGTGGGCCTCGGTGAGGATCTGGAAGCCGTTGCAGATGCCGAGGACCGGCAGTCCGGCCTTCGCCTGCTCGATGAGCGTCTCCATCACCGGCGAGAAGCGCGCGATGGCTCCGGCGCGCAGATAGTCGCCGTAGGAAAAACCGCCGCACAGCACCACGGCGTCGACCTGGTGGAGGTCCTTGTCCTTGTGCCAGAGGGCGACGGGCTCGGCACCGGCGAGCCTGATCGCACGCTGGGTGTCCCGGTCGTCGAGGCTGCCGGGGAATGTGACGACGCCAATACGAGCGGTCACTTTCCGGCCTCCGCGACTTCCTCGACCTTGACGGTGAAGTCCTCGATCACGGTGTTGGCGAGGAAGGATTCCGCCAGTTCGTGGATGCGGGCGAGCGCGGCGTCGTCCACCGGTCCGTCAACTTCCAGTTCGAATCGCTTTCCCTGACGTACGTCGGAGACGCCCTCGAAACCGAGACGCGGCAGCGCGCGCTGCACCGCCTGGCCCTGGGGGTCGAGGATCTCCGGCTTGAGCATGACGTCGACTACGACGCGTGCCACTGGCACTCCCGGTGTGTGGTGCTGAGCAGGTTCCTTCAGACTACCTGTACAAAATTTCTACGCGGGTAGATTCGTAGGAATCTACAGGGATTCCGGGTGACGGCGGTCACGATCCGGTATCAGGTGATCACCCTCATGAAAACTTCTGGGAAAGATCCGGGATCCCTATTGCGCGCGGGACACGCGGGCGGATTAAGTCTGTCTTCACATTGCAATGCCGGGCACTGTACAAATGAATTGGCAATAGCCGATACTTTGCCCAAATAACAGCCGGACAACCGACATCTTGCTGACGTCAGAGCACGTCAACGACTGAGATGTCGCACGAAGGGACCGATATTCGTGGCGCAGCGTGTCGTGGTCACTCTCTCCGACGACATCGACGGCTCGGAAGCGGCGGAGACGATCGCCTTCGGACTCGACGGCAAGTCGTACGAGATCGACCTGAACGAAGCCAATGCCAGGAAACTGCGTAAGGCGCTCGCGCCCTACGTGGACGCCGGCCGCAAGCGGTCGAGGTCGGGCAAGGCCTACAAGCAGACGCAGGTCGCCCCGGACCCCGCGGCCGTCCGCGCCTGGGCCCAGGCCAACAAGCTGGAGGTCCCCGCGCGCGGCCGGATCCCCAAGCGGGTCTACGAGGCGTTCGCCGAGGCGCAGTAGGCACCGCTCCGGACACGGTCGCCCTCAGAGTCCGTCAGCGGGCCCCGGGGGCGGCCGACTTGGCCCCCGGGGACAACCGACTTGCGTTGCCCCCCGGCGGATCAGCTAGAGTCTGGAGCACGCCGAGGGGCAAGGCCGAAAGGCCCGGCTCACCGGAGTCACGCGGGTGTAGTTCAGTAGTAGAACATCCCCCTTCCAGGGGGAAGGCGCAGTGTGCAATTCCTGTCACCCGCTCTGGATCACTTGACCGACCACTCCGGTGGATCAGGTAAAGTAGTCCTCGCGCCGATCGGTGGGAGCCGGTCGGAGGCAATGCGGACGTAGCTCAGTTGGTAGAGCGCAACCTTGCCAAGGTTGAGGTCGCCAGTTCGAACCTGGTCGTCCGCTCGTGAAAGAAGGCCCCGGTCCACTGGACCGGGGCCTTCTTCGTGTCCGTCTTCCCCTCGCCCGCGTATCCCGCTGCCCGTGTATCCCGCTCCCCGTGTATCCCGCTGCCCGCGTCTGACATTTGTCATGCCGAGTGATGACACCGCGCACTGCTCCACGGCCCGTGTCACCGGGACGCTGAGGACATGAAGACGAACGGGCACGACGACGTGAACACTCACGATCACGAGAACGTGATCGAGGTCACCGACCTGCGCCGCGTGTACGGGGGCGGTTTCGAGGCCGTACGGGGAATCACCTTCTCCGTCGGCCGGGGAGAACTCTTCGCGCTCCTGGGCACCAACGGCGCGGGCAAGACATCGACGGTCGAGGTGCTGGAGGGGCTCGCACCGCCGTCCGGCGGCCGGGTACGGGTCCTCGGGCACGACCCCTACGGGGAGCGCGCGGCCGTGCGCCCCCGGATCGGCGTGATGCTCCAGGAAGGCGGCTTCCCCTCCGAGCTGACCGTCGCGGAGACGGTGCGGATGTGGGCCGGCTGCACCAGCGGGGCCCGGCCCGTCGGGGAGGCCCTGGAGATCGTCGGGCTCGGGCGGCGGGCCGGCGTACGGGTCAAGCAGTTGTCCGGGGGCGAGAAGCGGCGCCTGGACCTGGCGCTCGCGCTCCTCGGGCGCCCCGAGGTCCTCTTCCTGGACGAGCCGACGACCGGCCTCGACGCGGAGGGCCGCCAGGACACCTGGGAACTGGTGCGGGAGCTGCGGGACGGGGGGACGACCGTACTGCTCACCACGCACTACCTGGAGGAGGCCGAGGACCTGGCCGACCGGCTCGCCATCCTCCACGAGGGGACCGTCGCCGTGACCGGGACCCCGGCCGAGGTGACCGCCTCCCAGCCGTCCCGCATCTCCTTCGAACTGCCCGCCGGGTACTTCCTCGGCGACCTGCCGCCGCTCGGCGAACTGGGCGTCACCGGGCACGAGGAGCACGACCGCGTGGTCGTGCTGCGCACGAACGAACTCCAGCGGGCGGCCACCGGACTGCTGCTGTGGGCCGAGCGGTCGCGCATCGAGCTGCGGCGGCTGGAGGTGCGGTCGGCCTCGCTGGAGGAGGCGTTCCTGCGGATCGCACGGGAGACGGCGGAGGCGGCGCGGGCGGGCGCCGGGGCACGTACGGACATGGGATCGCCCGCGGGCGAGGAAGCGCACCAGGGCGGGGTGGCGGTATGAGGACGACCACGGGTACGGGCAGCGGTACGGGTACGGGTACGGGGGCGACGGGTACCGCTGCGGGTGCGGCGCCGGTCGTCGCGGCCGCCGGGACGACGACCCTCAGGGGCCGGATGACGGCGCTCGCCCGCGCCGAGCTGACGCTGCTGGGGCGGAGCCGGGCCACACTGTTCACGGCGCTGTTCGTGCCGCTGCTGCTGCCGCTCAGCGTGCGGTCGGCGACGGACCAGATGGACCTCGGTGAGGCGGGACTGGACGTCGGGACGGTCATGCTCACCGCCGCCATCGGCTTCTCGCTCCTCTTCGCGGTCTACACCGCCCTGACCAACATCTTCGTCGTCCGCCGCGAGGAACTCGTCCTCAAGCGGCTGCGGACCGGTGAACTGCGCGACCCGGAGATCCTGATCGGGGCCGCGCTGCCCGCCGCCGGCATCGCGCTCGCGCAGTGCGTGCTCGTCGCGATCGGATGCACGGTCCTGCTGGACATGGAGGCGCCGTCCGCGCCACACCTGGCCGTGCTGGGGCTGCTGCTGGGTGTCGTGCTGTGCGTGGCGCTGGCGGCGGTCACCGCGAGCTTCAGCCGGACCGCCGAGAGCGCGCAGGTCACCAGCCTGCCGCTGATGTTCGTGTCGCTGCTCGGTTCCGGCATCACCGTGCCGCTCGAAGTGCTGCCGGACCGCCTGGCCTCCTTCCTCGAACTGCTGCCGCTCACCCCGGTCATCACCCTGGTGCGCGGCGGCTGGACCGGCGACCTGTCCGCGTACGACGCCCTGGGCGCCGTCGCCACGGCGCTGGCCTGGACCGTGATCGCGGTGTTTGCTGTACGGCGGTGGTTCCGCTGGGAACCGCGCCGATGAGGGGAGTTGAGCCATGCGGGGGCCGGGGACCTGGTGGCGGATGAAGAGCACACCGGCGAAGGTGGAGGCGTACACGCGGTGGTCGTTCCACATGTTCGCGGTGATCGAGCTCCTCGCGGCCGGACTGCCCGCCTTCGCCGAGGTGGGGCCGGGGCGGCCGGCCAGTTGGCTGATGCTGCTCGTGGTGGTCCTGCACGCCGCGACCTGTGCGGTGACCGCGTCCCGGGCACTCGACTGGACGCGCGGCCGGCGGGCCCAGCCCGTACGGCTGCTGTGGACACTCACCGCCGTCACCGCGGTGATCGCCGTCCTCACCTTCGTGATCGCCGACCACGGCTTGAAGGGGGAGGTCGCCGACAACGCCGGCATCTTCAGCGTCGTGGTGATCTTCGGCGTCGGTAACGTGACGCTCGGCGTCCGTGACCGGAAGCGGGTCCTGGGAATCGTCGGCGGCTTCGCGGCGGGCTCCGCCCTGCTGGCCCTCCTGCTGGGCACACCGGGGCCCGGCGCGCTGGTCACGGCGATGGTCGTGCTGATCAGCGGCGGAGCGCTCGCCTTCACGGCCGTCTTCTCCGTCTGGCTCCTCGACGCCGTCTACGAACTCGCCGACGCCCGCGAGACCCGCGCCCGGCTCGCCGTCGCCGAGGAGCGCCTCCGCTTCGGACGTGACCTGCACGACGTGATCGGCCGCAACCTCGCGGTCATGGCCCTCAAGAGCGAGCTGGCCGTCCAGCTGGCCCGCAGGGAGCGGCCCGAGGCCGTCGAGCAGATGATCGAGGTCCAGCGGATCGCGCAGGACTCGCAGCGCGAGGTGCGGGAGGTCGTCCGCGGGTACCGGGAGGCCGACCTCGGGGTCGAACTGGCCGGTGCCCAGGGCGTGTTGGCGGCGGCCGGCATCGACTGCTCGGTCGACGGCGCCGAGGCCGCCGGGCTGCCCGGCGAGGTGCAGTCCGCGCTCGCCTGGGTGGTGCGGGAAGGGACGACCAACGTGCTGCGGCACGGGAACGCCGTGCGGTGCGCGGTGACACTGAAGGTGACCGAGGGGCAGGTGGTGCTGACCGTGGAGAACGACGGGATGCGGACGGCGGGTGCGCAGGAGGACGCCGGCCGTTCCGTCGGCGCCGGGTCCGGGCTCGCCGGGCTGCGGGAGCGCCTGGCGGTCGTGGACGGGACGCTGGAGGCGGGCCCGGTGGGCGGGGAGGCATTCCGGGTGGTGGCGCGGGTACCGCTGGGCCCGGCCGGTCCGGAGGCCGCCTCGGGCCCGGAGGCGGCGTCGGCCCCGGTGTCCGACCCGGTCGCACGGGGCTCGGCCGTCGCGGCCGTTCCCGGGGGCGCGTCATGACCGGCGCAGCCGGCGCACCGGCGAGGGCGGGGCGGCCCGTGCGGCTGCTGCTGGCCGACGACGAGCACCTGATCCGGGGTGCCCTGGCCGCGCTGCTGTCGCTGGAGGACGACCTGGCCGTGGTCGCGGAGGCGGCGAGCGGGCCGGAGGCGCTGGCCATGGCCCGGGCGCACGAGCCGGACGTCGCCGTGCTCGACCTGCAGATGCCGGGGGCGGACGGTGTGAGGGTCGCCACATCGCTGCGGGCCGAACTGCCGGACTGCCGGGTGCTGATCGTCACCGGGCACGGCCGGCCGGGGCATCTGAAGCGGGCGCTCGCGGCGGGTGTGCGCGGGTTCGTCCCCAAGACCGTCAGCGCGCAGCGGCTCGCGGAGATCATCCGGACCGTGCACGCGGGGAACCGCTACGTGGACCCGGAGTTGGCGGCCGACGCGATCTCCTCCGGCGACTCCCCGCTGACGGCGCGGGAGGCCGAGGTGCTCGAACTCGCGGCCGACGGTGCACCCGTCGCGGAGATCGCCGAGCGGGCCGCGCTGTCCCAGGGGACCGTGCGGAACTATCTGTCGTCGGCCGTGTCCAAGCTCGGGGTGGAGAACCGGCACGCGGCGGTGCGTCTCGCACGGGAGCGAGGTTGGGTATAGTAGGCCTCGCGCCACGGCGCAGCGCGGACGTAGCTCAGTTGGTAGAGCGCAACCTTGCCAAGGTTGAGGTCGCCAGTTCGAACCTGGTCGTCCGCTCGTGAGATAGATCGAAGAAGGCCCCGGTCCAGTGGACCGGGGCCTTCTT